>DATEJC010000506.1:0-8467 GCA_035278345.1 Bradyrhizobium sp.
AATCGGCGGCGATGCCGCTACTGTTCCAGCTGCGCGAGGACCAGAAGCGGGAAGTCCGCGCGCTCGCCCGCATCATCGGACTGGAACGCGTCGCCTCGATGATCTGACGATCATCTGACGGCAGGTTCCTCCGCTCACTTCCCCCGTCGCACCGGAACATCGCTTCCCTCGGCACGTTGCTGCGTGAGGGAGACGAACCATGCGCGCAGCCACCGCTTATTTTGCCGGCATAGGAACCGTAGTTGTGGCTGTTGCTGCAGGTCTCGGTGGCGGACTTCTGCTCGGCGATATCATGAGCCCGCAGCAGCCGAAACATCCGAGCAGCGAAGTGACGCGGCTGGAGCAGCGCAATTCGCCGCAGCCGATCCCGGCGGCGAACGGCGCCTCGCAACCGGTGCCCTATATGGGACCCACGCAAATCGCCAACACCGTCGCCGAGCAGCAAGCGCAGCAGACGCAGCCCTCGCAAGCCCAGTCGCCGCAAGCCCAGCCAGTCCAGCAAGCCTCAACCGGGCCGGCCGAGCCGAAGCCGCCGGCCGAGCAAAGTACGCCGGCACAGCCCGCAGCAGCGCTGCCGGCCGTGAACGCCGAACAGCGCGCTGCGCCGGAAGATTCCCTTGCCAAGGCGCGCGACGCCGACCTCAAGCGCGACGACCGCCGAGCCGAGGAGAAGCGCAAGGCGGAGCGCCGGGCCGAGAAGCGCAAATGGCGCCAACGCCGGGATGACGACATGAGGGACGTCGAAGCGAGTGTACGGGAAGACGGCGAGCGCCGGTCGTTCTTCGGCCGGAACGAGCCGCGCTTCGAGCGGGCAGAGCCGCGGCCGTTGTTCGGCGGGGGACCAGGCTTCGGCCGCAGCTTCTCGCCGTTCGACGACTAGCGACTTGCCGCATGTGGCGTGGGGCCTTCACTCGGTGTCCTTTGCGCGTCAGCCCTTCCGGCAGCCGGTCGAATTCGGCTAGCCCTTCCGTCGGCACCTTCTTGGTTCGAACGCGCGGGGGCGGTAGGCAAGTTTCCCGGAAGCGGAAGTAACGCAAGCGCCTCCTGGGGCGAACCTGTCTTGGCAGGGCCGGGCGCGATCAATACAGTTCCGGTCAGGCCGATGACAATTCCGCTTGCCTGGGTGCGCCATGACCCACGTTCAGGAACGGCTCCTCGAAAGCAAGATGACCGAGATCGAGCAGGCCCGGTCGTGGAGCCCCCGCGTCATCTCCAAATTCGAAACGCTGATCCGCAGCGACGACGACCTGTCGCTCTATCGCATCAATCCGCTCGCCTTCGCCCGCGACCGCAGCATCACCGAGGCGGAGAGCATCGACCTGTTTCTTCACGCCACCCGAAGCGGATTGTTCGACATGAGCTGGGACGTCGTGTGTCCCCAATCCGGTATGGTGCTCGACAGTTTTGGCGCACTGCGCACGCTGAAGACTCACTACGTTTGCGGTCTGTGCGATGTTACCGGAGACACCGACCTCGACGACTTCATCGAGGTAACCTTCACCGTATCGCCACAACTCCGGCGGCTGCCGTATCATGACCCCACTTCGCTCTCGGTCGAGGATTTTCATTGGAAAGCTCGTTTCCTCAGCGACGGGCGGCTGCCGGGCCAGCAGGTCCGGTTCCTGGACGTGCTGCAGGGGTTCGTTCGCGGTCTCTCTTTCCTGCCGCCGGGTATAGTTACGGGATTGCGGGTTGAGCTTGGTCCCGGGGCGCTCGCCGGCGTCAACGTGCAGACCCAGGCAGGCTTCGCTCTCTCCGTCGCGGGCGAGCCCGTGGGCGAGCCGACGCGTTTGCGGATCCGCTACGACGGCCAGCGCTTCTCTCACTCGCTGTCCGTCGTGCCGCCCGGCCCTGCGATCGTCGAAGTCGATAACTGCGGCACGGCGCGCGGCTCGGTGCTTCTCATCAATTGGCCTCCGGAAATCGTGGCGCAGACGGTCAAGCCGGCGCTCGACTTCGATCCCTATATGTCGGGCGGCATGCTGCTCGCGCGGCAAACCTTTCGGCGTCTGTTCCGCTCCGAGCGCGTCGACGAGAAGGAAGGCCTGGGCATCCGCCAGGTGACGCTGCTGTTCACGGACCTCAAGGGCTCGACCGCCATGTATGAACGGCTTGGCGACCTCAATGCCTACGCGCTGGTGCGCGAGCATTTCGCCCTGTTGGGCGCAACCGTGCAGGAGCATTCCGGCGCGATCGTCAAGACGATCGGTGACGCCGTGATGGCCGTGTTCTCCCGGCCATCAGATGCGGTGTCAGCCGCGCTGCACATCCTGGGAGAGATCGAGCGCTACAATGCCGAGCATGGCGCGCCCGGCTTCATCCTCAAGATCGGCGCTCATTGCGGCCCGTCGATCGCCGTCACGCTGAACGAAAACCTCGATTACTTCGGCCAGACCGTCAACGTAGCTGCGCGCGTCCAATCGCTGGCCGATGCCGGCGAGATCTGCATCTCGGAAGCGTTGTATTCGGCGCCCGGAGTGAGCGCATTGCTTGCCGGCCACAACCTCACGGCGTTCGACGCGCCGCTGCGGGGTGTCGAGGGAAATGCCTGCGTTTATCGCGTGGTGCGGGAATAGGTGGCTTTCCCATGACAGTTTCTCCCAGTGTTTGGATTGCCGGCCTGCGCCGAATGTCTTCGAACATCCGTCAGTGATGTGTCCGGGCTCAACAATGCGCGGTGATGACAGGCAGGGGATTGCTTCGCTCGCAATGACGGCGGGAGCGCTTCCTTCTACGCCCGCGCCATCGCGCGCGCGAACACCACCTCGACCAGCGTGCCGGTATGCGGGCCGGGCTTGATGTGGAATTGCGCGCGGTTAGCTTCCACCAGCGCTTTGGTCAGCGACAGGGTGACGGCGGAGACGTCGGCGGCATGGTCGGAGGGGCCGCGGCTGCGGAACGGCTCCAGCGCCGCGGCGACCTGGTTGTCGTTCATCGCTTGTCCGGTGTCGCGCACGCGCAGCACGACTTCGCCGAAATCCGACAGCGCGGTCGAGACGATGACCTGGCCGCCGGCCTTCGCCAGATGAATCGAGTTGCCGATCAGGTTCATCGCGATCTGCCGCAGCGCGCGCGCATCTGCCACCACCGGCGGCAGCGTATGCGCCAGCGAAGTGCGGATGATGATGCGCTCGCGGTTGGCCTGCGGCTGCATCACCGCGACGCAGTTCTCCACGAGCTCGTTGAGGTTCTGGTTGGTGAAGGCAAGGTCGATCTTGCCGGTCTCGATCCGCGACAGATCGAGCATGTCGTCGATGAAGGAGATCACCCGCTGGCCGGAGGCGCGGATGTCCTTCATGTATTCGACATAGCGGTCATTGCCGAGCGAACCGAAACGCTCGCCGATCATCACCTCGGAAAAGCCGATGATGGCGTTGAGCGGCGCGCGCAGCTCGTGGCTGATCTTCGCCAGCATGTCGGACTTGGCATTCGCCGCGCGCTCGGTGAGGCGTCTTGCCTGCTGCAGCTCGCTTTCGCTCTTGCGGGTCTGCGAGAGGTCGCGGAACACGGCGAAGAAATTCGGTCCGTCGGCGCGGGTGCGGCCGATGGTGATCGACAGCGGAATGAATCCGCCCTGGCTCACGCGGCCGAGTGTCTCGCGGCCGTGGTCGAGCAGGCTGGAAACGCCGGCGGACTTCACGCCGCGAAAATATTCGAAAACGCCCTGCTGGCTTTCGGGGGCGAAGAGATCGGCGAGATTGCGCGCGACGAACTCTTGGCCGTCATAGCCGAACAGCGCCTCGGCGCTGCGGTTGCAGGCGGTGATGTTGCCCTCTTCGTCGAACATCACGATGCCCTCGGCCGTGGTGTCGAGGATGGCGCCGAGCTCTTCGGCATCGGCTTCGCCGGCCGCGGCCGGCTCGGCTTCCGCGACCTGTTCGGGCGCGACGGGCACGGGAACGGGTGCGGCATCGACCGGGCCTTCCGAGCAGATCAACGCGAGCGCGGCTTCATCGTCCCACGAGATGGTGTGCAGGCGCGCCGCGGTCGGGGTCGGGTCAGTGCCTGCGTCGCCGGCATGACTTGCCGAGATCATCACGGGCGTGCCGGCTTCCGACGTGCTGCTCGCGATCGAGACTCCAGGCTCGACATAGAGCGCATCCAGGCCGCCGGCTTCCTCCAGCGCGTGCAGGCTGGCATAGCCGATGCGCCTGAAGAAGGCGGGGTTGGCATAGAGCAGGCGGTCGAGCCGGTAGATCAGCACGCCGGCGGGAAGCAGATCGAGCAGTGCCTTGTCGCGCCGCGCCAGCCCGCGCGCCGGCGGTTCCGGCGGCGCCAGCCAGTCGGGGCTTGCAGGTGATGGAGCAGCGGCCACTTCCGGCTCGGTGACGATCTCGCCCGCTTGCTCCTCGACGGGGCTGGCTGGCTCGCCGGTGTCGCCATTGTCGAGCCTTGCCGACAATTGGCGCGCGAGCTCGTTGAAGGCGCTGTTCTCCACCGGCGTCAGCGTCGGCGGTTTTGCTTCGCCGATCGGACGGAAAGGCAGCACGTTGCCCGGCGTCTCGGCAGGCGGCTCGTCAGGCGTCCCGGCCGGCATTTCCGGCGACGTCGGCGCCAAGGGCTCTTGCGTATCCACGGGTCTATCCAGATCGGTTGAAAGCAAATCCTGGGAAACAACGTCCTCTGCGATTTCCTCCGCGGGAGCCGAATCGCCGGCTGCATCGCCCACGAGTTTATCGGACGAAGCTGTCTGTGGGTTGGGTGGGGAAATGGAAATTCCATGTCTCCGCAGCAATTCCAGCCGCGAAAGGCCGGCGAGATCGCGGCACACGCCAAAGCCCTGGTAGCCGGTAAAGCGGCGCTCGGCATCGAGCGCCGGCACGCCCGACAGTTCTATCGGCAGATAGCCGCCATCGACCGGCCAGTTCAGGGCGATGCCGCCAAACGTGTCGCGCGCTCCGAGCGCCTGCCGCATGCGCGCGTCGGCATCGAGGCCGAGCGTGCTTGCGATGTCGCGCCATGGACGGCCAACGAGGCTTTCGGTGAGCGGGCCCATCAATTTCAGGAATTCGTCGGAGCTGATCGTGAAGCGGTCCTCGCGATCGGTCTGCCATTTGAAGCGCAGCGGATGACGGCGTTCGCTCATGGGGAGGTTTTCATCCGCATGATCGGCGTCGGCGGAGGGTTCGCTGTCGGCGACCGGCTGCTGTTCTGCCCGTGCCGTTGCTATTGGCTTCGAAGCCTCGACATGCGGCAGGTCGACCTGCAGCACCTCTTGCAGCTCGGGCTCGGCGAATGCCTGGCCTTCTTCCGCAGCCGGTTGCCCTTGCGCCGCCGGTTCGTTCTCTTCGAACGCGTCGAACAACGCGAACTCGGAAGGCGCCTCATTCGATTGCGCCGGCGTTTCGTAATCGGCAACAGGCGCCGGCGTGACGGGTTGTGCGAGGGGTTTGCTCGCCACGTCCGAAGGCATGATCGCAATCGTTTCCTGCGGCCTGTTCTTTCGCGCCACTCGCACGGCGGAGATCACCAGCACGCCATGATGGCCGTCGGGAAAATCGATCCGCGAGCAGCTGCAGGTCGCGAGCATTCCGGGAGCCGCGCCGAAGCCGCGCAGCCGCTCCATGCGCACCGCGCCGTTTGGATTGAGTGTCCCTGCGAGCTGCGCGATCTGGCGGCGATGCGGATCGGCGGGACCGAAGATTTTTTCGCTCAGCTGTGCGCCGTCGCGCGCACCGAGCGCATCGATGCCGGCAGGATTGGCCCACAGGATCCGGGTGCCGTCGGCCGACCACAGCCAGGTGGGGAGGGCGCCATCGGCATGCGCCGCGAGCCGAGGATCGCTCGTGCCCAACGCCCTGAAATCCGCATCCTTCATCGACCTGAATTGACCGCGCTGGTTTTGCCTTGTCGCCGCCGCGACGGTGGAAATTTACGCCTTGTTAGTATCGCCCGCATGCAGGAGCAGGTCCACGCTCCCCCGGCGATAACCTTAATCCCGCCGGAGCTTTCCGGTGCCTTGAGCGTTGGCTTGGGTGTTACCTTGGACGTTAGCCATTGCAAACAGCCGCGCGAAGTCCACCATGGCGAACGGGACGGGCGCGTGGAAAGGTGAAACAGGAGTGTTCCATGAGTGATGATGGACGTGATCCCTTCGCGATTCCGAAGGATATGCGGGCGATGGCCGAGGCGAGCTTCGAGCAGGCCCGCAAGGCCTTCGACAAGTTCATGGAGAGCGCGCGCACGACCGCCGGCAATATGGAGGAGCGCCGCGATACCGTCCGAGCCGGCGCCAAGGAGATCGGCAGCAAGGCGGTCTCCTATGCCGAGAAGAACGTGCAGGCTTCCCTCGACTATGCGCAGTCGCTGCTCAAGGCCAAGGATCTGCCCGAGGTGATGCGGCTGCACAGCGAATATGTGCAGTCCCAGATGCGCTCTTTGGCCGAGCAGGCCAGCGAAATGGGCCAGATCGTCAGCCGTGCGGCGATGGATGCGGCTAGGCCAAAAAGCTGAGCTTATTCAAGGACTCGGTGGAACTTCGGGCCGGAACCGGGAGACCGGCCTCGATATAGTTATGGACCATCACGATTATAGTTATGCGGCATCGCAACATTTTGCATTGCGTTGCACAAAATTGACATGATAAGGGTGTTTTATGTGCTTGCCCGTTGAGGGCACCCCCAAGACTTCCGTAACGCACAGCGTGATCCAGTCCGTCGCGTCCGGCGCATCACCCCGAGATGCACGCATGGGGTCACACAGGTATCACCTAAAGACCCAAGGATGCTCTACATGTCGACCGATCCGTTCTCCGCCTCCATCATTCCGTTTGAAGTCCCCGAGCAGGTCCGCGCTTTCGCCGAGAAGGGCGTCTCGCAGGCCCGCGAAGGCTACGCCAAGTTCAAGGACGCCGCTGAAGCCCAGAACAGCACCATCGAGGCCGTGTTCACCAGCGTGAACAAGGGCGCCAGCGCCTACTCCGCCAAGGTGATGGAATTCATCAAGGCCAACTCCACCTCTTCCCTGGACTTCGCCCAGGAGCTGTTCGGCGTGAAGACGCCGGCCGAAGCGATGGAGCTGTGGACCTCGCACACCCGCAAGCAGCTCGAGACCTACACGGCCCAGGCCAAGGAGCTCGCCGAGCTCGGCCAGAAGATCGCAAGCGAGACCGCCGAGCCGATCAAGGCGACCGCCGCCAAGTATTACAAGCCGGCCGCCTGATTTTCTGCTGTGAGTTTACGAGAGGCCCGGACCCTTGAGGTCCGGGCCTTTTTGCGCGGAAATCCGCCGCGCGAACGCATCGTTCCGGCCTTGCCAAAGCCGGTCGTTGCACCTAGTTTCCGGCCAAATCGAGCCCCGTATTTCGGGGCTAACGGATGCAGTTGTAGCTCAGTTGGTTAGAGCGCCTGTCTGTGGAACAGGAGGTCGGTGGTTCGAGCCCACCCAACTGTACCAACCTCCCCAATCACCGGTTTTCCTCGCTACTCGCGCTACTTCAGCGCCTCCTGCTCGCTTCGTCGAGCCGTTTGCGTTTTCCAGAAAGGCCGACAGTTGCGGCAAAGTGCGGCGCATCGCGCGGAGCCTTCGGGTGCCCTGCGTCGACGGCCCGGCTTGCCAATCCGCCGGCCTTCACCCACTATCGCTGGGCGCCTTTCGCTTCCGGGGGATTCATGAACGCCATTTGCAAATGGGGTTTTCGTTTCAGTCTGACGCTGGCAGCCGCGCTATTCGCATCCGCAGCCTCCCATACCGCCTTCGCCTATACCCCGGAGCAGCAGCAAGCCTGCACGCCGGACGCCATGCGGCTGTGCGGCAGCTACATTCCCGATGTCGATCGCATCACCGCCTGCATGATCGCGCGGAAGTCGCAGCTCTCCCCGGAATGCCGGCGATTCTTCCGGGCGGGTCCCGAACCCGGCGAGCGGGCAGCCGGCGCGCCGACCGACATCAGGCCGGTGGCGCGCAAGCCCGTCAGGGCGACCAGCGCCAAGAAAACCAAGTCGAAGAAGCCGAAAAAGCCCGCAAAGCCGGTGTCGACCTGACCTGGCTTCGATAGGGCGAAGGTATTGTCGGCGGCTTTTTCAAGCCGGTTCCGCGCGACAGACTGACGCCTTGTCGTGCCATCCCTGATCGCCATCTCTGCGGGCAGGAGAGTTTCCCTTGAGCACCAATTATCAGATCGAGCTCGACCGGCACTTTGCATGGTTCGAGCAAAAGCTGCCGGCTGGCCCGGCGCGTTTCGTCAACTGGCTGCGCCGGCCGTCGTCGCGGCTGGTGCGGATTCCTCTGGCCGCGCTGCTGATCCTCGGCGGCATCTTCTCGTTCCTGCCGGTGCTCGGGCTCTGGATGCTGCCGCTCGGACTCCTTTTGTTCGCGCAGGATGTTCCGTTCCTGCAGAAACCGACCGCGCAATTGCTCGGCTGGCTCGAACGCAAATGGCTCGAACGCGAACGCAGCAAGCGCGCCGCAAGGCGCGCTCGTTGAGTCAAATCAATCGGTTAGCCGTTTCTCTTTCCAGTTGTGTGAT
>DATEJC010000507.1:0-3870 GCA_035278345.1 Bradyrhizobium sp.
GCCATCGCCGCCCAGATCTTGCGATCAGCGTAGATAATCATGGCCACGCACAGAAGCAGCGGCAGGGCGATCAGCAAGGTGGCGCAGATCGTGGCGATGGACCAAGCCCATTCGTAGGGCATCCCCAGGGATTGGAAGAAAGCGGTCATTCCGCCGCCTCCGCAAATTCCTCACCATGCAGCAATTCCGCCGAGCAGCGCTGCATCGTCGCACTGGCGCGAGCGATGGGGTTGGTCATGTAGAAGTCCTTGACCGGATAAGTGATCGGACCGGAAGCGGAGCCGCAACCGAGAGGCAGGTCGCTGCCGTAGTCCGCCAGCCCCTCGCTGCCAAGGGCCGGAACCTCGGAAATCATCAGGTCACGAAGTTCATCGAAGCTGTCGAAGCCGACCGAGACTCCGAAGGCGTCGGCCAGCGCGCGCAGAATCGTCCAATCCTCGCGCGCGTCACCTGGCGCGAACACGGCCTTGTCCGACCACTGCACTCGGCCTTCGGTATTGACGTAAGTGCCCGCCTTCTCGGTGTAGGCGGACGCCGGCAGGATCACGTCGGCCGCATGAGCGCCCTTGTCGCCGTGATGCCCGATGTAGACGATCATAGAACCGGCGAACTTCGCATAGTCCACCTCGTCGGCGCCGAGCGAAAGTAGAACCTTGGGCTTGGCCGCGACCAGATCGGCGATACCGCCCTTCCGCGCGTAGCCCAACATCAGACCGCCCATCCGACTCGCCGCCATGTGCAACACATTGAAGCCGTTCCACTTCGAACCGTCTTCCAGATCGCGCACCAGGTTGAACTGGCTGGCCATCGCCAGAGCGGCTTCCAAGCCGCCGCGGCCCAGCCCTGCCCCGCCGACGATCACCGCCGGACGCGCCGCGCCTTTCAGCGCGTCGACCACATGCCCCGGCAGGTTGCCGATCAAGGAAAGGTCATCACCCAGGAACTCGCCGCCGAAAGTGGTTTCCCATTCAGGGCCGATCAGGAACACCTTGGCGCCGCGCTTCACCGCCTTGCGCAGGCGCACGTTCACCAGCGGCGCTTCCCAGCGGACATTGCTGCCCACGATCAGGATCGCGTCGGCGGTCTCGATGCCGGCGAAGCTGGCGTTGAAGTTCACCGCCGCCAGGCTAGACGTGTCATAGTCCATCCCGGTCTGGCGGCCTTCCAGCAGCGTCGAGCCGAGCGCGCCGACCAGCTTCTTGGCCGCGAACATCGTCTCGCAATCGACCATGTCGCCTGCGACGGCGGCGATCGAATTGCCGGGCTTGAGCGTGGCGATGGCGGCGAAAGCCTCGTTCCAGGTCACCGGAACCAGCTTGCCGTCACGGCGGAGGTATGGCCGATCGAGGCGGCGCTTGGTCAGGCCATCAACCTGATAGCGCGCCTTGTCGCTGATCCATTCCTCATTCACGTCGTCATTCACGCGCGGCAGCACGCGCAGCACTTCGCGGCCACGGCTGTCGATTCGGATGTTCGCGCCGCAGGCGTCGGACACGTCGATGCCGAGCGTCTTCTTCAGCTCCCACGGCCGCGCCTCATAGGCATAAGGGCGTGAGGTGAGTGCGCCGACCGGGCAGAGATCGATAACGTTGGCGCTCATCTCATGCTTGGCGGCATGCTCTAGATAAGTCGTGATCTGCATGTTCTCGCCGCGATAGAGCGCGCCGATCTCGTCCACGCCGGCGATCTCTTCGCTGAAGCGCACGCAGCGGGTGCAGTGGATGCAGCGGGTCATCACCGTCTTGATGAGCGGCCCCATGTATTTCTCGGTAACCGCGCGCTTATTCTCGTGATAGCGCGAGCCGCCACGGCCATAGGCCACCGACTGGTCCTGCAGATCGCACTCGCCGCCCTGATCGCAGATCGGGCAATCGAGCGGGTGATTGATGAGCAAGAACTCCATCACCCCTTCGCGCGCCTTCTTGACCATCTCGGAGTCAGTGCGGATTTCCTGGCCCTCCGCAGCCGGAAGCGCGCAGGACGCCTGCGGCTTGGGCGGCCCGGGCTTCACTTCGACCAGGCACATGCGGCAGTTGCCGGCGATGGACAGGCGCTCGTGATAGCAGAAGCGCGGGATTTCCTTGCCGGCAAGCTCGCACGCCTGCAGCACAGTGGCGCCGTTGGGAACTTCGAGTTCTACGCCGTCTACGGTGACTTTAGGCATTACTCAGCGGCCTCCGCCATATTTCCAGCTTGAGCGATCCGGCGCTCCAGTTCCGGCCGGAAGTGGCGGATCAGGCCCTGGATCGGCCAAGCCGCCGCGTCACCCAGCGCACAAATGGTGTGGCCTTCGACCTGCTTGGTGACCTGCTGGAGGATGTCGATTTCCTCCACCTGGGCCTCGCCCGTCCGCAGGCGTTCCATCACGCGCCACATCCAGCCGGTGCCTTCGCGGCAAGGGGTGCACTGGCCGCATGATTCGTGCTTGTAGAAGTACGAGAGGCGGCTAATGGCGCGCACGATGTCGGTGGACTTGTCCATCACGATCACGGCGGCGGTGCCGAGGCCCGAGCCGACCGCCTTGAGGCCATCGAAGTCCATCGGCGCGTCCCAGATCTGGTCTGCCGGAACCAGCGGGACCGAGGAGCCGCCGGGGATCACGGCCAGCAGGTTGTCCCTGCCGCCACGGATGCCGCCGCAGTGCTTCTCGATCAGTTCGCTGAAGGGAATGCTCATTTCCTCTTCGACGACGCACGGCTTGTTCACATGGCCGCTGATCTGGAAGAGTTTGGTGCCCTTGTTGTTATCCCGCCCGAAGCCGGAGAACCACGTGGCGCCGCGCCGCATGATGGTGGGCGCAACGGCGATCGATTCGACGTTGTTGACCGTGGTCGGGCAGCCATAAAGGCCCGCGCCGGCCGGGAACGGCGGCTTGAGGCGAGGCTGGCCCTTCTTGCCTTCAAGGCTTTCGATCATCGCGGTCTCTTCGCCGCAGATGTAGGCGCCCGCGCCGCGATGGACGAAGACGTCGAAGTCATAGCCCGAACCGGCGGCGTTCTTGCCCAGCAGGCCAGCGGCATAAGCTTCATCGCGCGCGGCGAAGAGCGTTTCGGCCTCGCGAATATATTCGCCGCGAATGTAAATATAAGCCGCCCGCGCGCCCATCGCGAATCCGGCAACCAGCGCGCCTTCCAGCAGCATGTGCGGATCGTGGCGGATAATCTCGCGGTCCTTGCAGGAACCGGGTTCGGATTCGTCGGCGTTAATGACAAGGAAGCTAGGCTTGGGATTGCCGTTGTGATCGACCGGCGGCTGCTTGGGCATGAACGACCATTTAAGACCGGTCGGGAAGCCCGCACCGCCACGGCCGCGCAGGCCCGAAGCCTTCATCTCCTCGATGATCGCGTCGCGCCCTTTGGCTAGAATGTCCTTCGTATTGTCCCAGGCGCCGCGCGCCTGCGCTTCCTTCAAGTTCCACGGCTGATAGCCATAGACATTGGTAAAGATGCGGTCCTTGTCGGCGAGAGCCATTACCACTCACTCCGATAATCGTGGTTTTCGGTGACCATCTCTTTCAGTGTGGTCGGCCCGCCGCTCGGTTCGACGGTGTGGCGATCCGGCTCCTGCGTGCCGGTCTTGGGCGTCTCGCCCCGCGCCAGCGCGTCGAGCACGGCATCGAGGCGATCTGCGGTCAGATCCTCGTAATTGTCGTCGTTGATCTGGACCATCGGGGCCGAGGCGCAGTTGCCCATGCATTCCACTTCAGTGAGCGACCACAGGCCGTCATCTGTGGTGTGGCCCTTCTTCATGCCGCGCGACTTGCAACGCGCCATGATCTCGTCCGAGCCGCGCAGCATGCAGGGCGTAGTGCCGCAGACCTGCACGTGGAAGCGGCCGATCGGGGCAATGTTGTACATGGTGTAGAATGTC
>DATEJC010000508.1:0-19168 GCA_035278345.1 Bradyrhizobium sp.
GGCGAGCACCGCCGAGGAGCTCTCCGTGCCCGGATTGAAGGTGCGCGCCACCGACAACATCGTCGGCGTGCAGTGGGGCAAGCTGCTCTTCAATCTGAACAATGCGCTTAATGCGCTAGCCAATCTGCCGCTGCGCCAACAGCTGGCGCAGCGCTCCTGGCGCCGTTTGTATGCGGACCAGGTGGAGGAAGCGCTTCGGGCGATCAGGGCGGAAGGTATCAGGCCGGTGTCGGCGGCGCCGCTTCCGGTCAGTTTAATGCCGCCGCTGCTGCGCTTGCCCGATGCGTTGTTCGAGGTGGTGCTGGGACGGACGATGAAGATCGATCCCGAAGCGCGCTCCTCGATGTGGGAGGATCTGCAGCGCGACCGTCGCACCGAGATCGACTACCTGCAGGGCGTCATCGCCGAGATTGCCGCGCGGCGGGGGCTGGCCGCGCCGCTGTCGCGCCGTATCGTCGAGTTGATCAGGAAAGCCGAGGCCGACGGCAAGGGTTCGCCGGGCCTGACGCCGGAACAGGTCCGCGGCTGAGGCATTTGCCTTGAAATCGCGCTGATGCAGCGCGAATGCGGAGAATCGACATGAACCGAATCTGGATAGCGCTTGCGGCCGTGACGCTCGGCGCCCTCATGGCGCCGGCGCATGCGGCGCCGCCGACGGCGACGCCATCGCCCGGCTACGACGCGCGGCTGCAAGAGAGCCGCCGCGGCCCTGCGACCATGACCTTCACGCCGGCGCCGCGCCCGGCGAAGCCGAAGCCGAAGAAACCGCCGCAGCACTAGCGAACGGCGGACGGTGATCACGGACTAATGATGTCGAGGACGCTGCCGCCGTGACGCGAAGCGTCAGCTTCTCTTGCCCTTGCTCGGCGACGCGCCGAACAGCTTCTTGATGTCGTTGATGCCTTCCGACAGGCGCGGCCAGTCACAGGAGAAGGTGCCTTTTGGACAGCCGCCCAACGAGCGCGTCCGCGGCGGTTGGTCAGCCGCGGCGCGAGCAGGCTGCTTGGCCGGGCTTGCCACCGGCACCGGAACCTTTTGATCGCTGCGCATCGAGACTTGCTGCAACTGCTGGCGGTCCCGCTCCTCCTGGTGCTTCGCCGCAAGCGCGGCGGCGGCGCTGTTGCGGCGCTCGCGCTCAAGATAGGCGATGTACTCCTCGTCGATCTTCCTCTGCTCTTCCGGCGTCGGATTGGGACCCGCAATGTCGAAATTGCGGTTCTGCATGAAATCGAAATAGGTGTAACCGCCGCCAGGCCTGCGGCGGCCGGCGAACTTGGCGTTGCACTCGGAGAGCTTTGAGGCTTTCTCTTCCTTGCTCGCCGCCTTTTCGGCGGCTGCGGCGCAATCCTCGAAATCGGCCGGCGCGCTGCGCCACCACTGCGCATGCGCCTTCACCGGCGCCAGCACCAGCAGGCCCCCGATCGCGGCAACAGAAAGCAACGCGCCTGACGCGGTTCCCAAGGGTAGAATTCTCACACCACAATTTCCGAGAGATTGTCGCCCATTCCCGGGCGGCTTGTCACCCCGGAAGCGGGCATTTTTCCGGCAAGCCCCGGAATTGCCCAGATCGCGCGCAGGGGGGCTTGAATTCGCTTCGCTTTTTCGCGCGATGTGCGAGGCCGAACGACGGCTGCAGCCGCGCCGGCGGTTGCATTTGGCTGCCTCGAAACGATACGATTCGCCCAAAAGAAGAATCAGGGAGGGCGACCATGATTTCACGTCTCGGCGGCATCGCATTTGTTGCGGCAGGATTGCTGTCACTTGCAGGCATTGGCGATGCCTCGGCGCAGGCGATCACGCGGCAGGTCACATTGGTGGTGCCGTATTCGGCCGGCGGCGGCACTGACACCGTGGCGCGGCTGATCGGCAACCAGATGTCGCGGGCGCTGGGCCAGTCCGTGGTGATCGAGAATGTGGTCGGCGCCGGCGGCACCCGCGCCAACGAGCGCGTGGCGCGGTCCGAGCCGAATGGCACCACGGTGCTGATCAATCATGTCGCACTGCTCGCGGCGCCCAGCCTGTTCACTAATCTGCGCTACGATACCGAGAAGGATTTCGAGGCGGTCGGCCTGGTCAACAATGCGCCGATGCTGCTGGTCGGTCGCAAGTCGATCCCGGGGCAGGGGCCGAAGGATTTCATCGGTTGGATCAGGGAGCAGGGGCCCAAGGCGAACTTTGCCCATGGCGGCATCGGCACCAACAGCCATCTTTGCGGGGTCATGATGGGCAATGTGCTCGGCTTCAAGCCGACCTTCGTCGCCTATCGCGGATCGAATCCGGCCATCACCGACCTGATGGCCGGGCAAATGGACCTGCTCTGGGACCAGGTGACCAACGCGCTACCGCAGGTGCAGAGCGGCATGCTGCATGGCATCGCCATCACCTCGACCGCGCGGCTGGACGAATTGAAGGACGTGCCGACCACCGCCGAGCTTGGCATGCCCGAGATCAATTACACCATGTGGCACGGGCTCTATGTGGCCAAGGGTACGCCGAAGGAAATCGTGGCCGCCCTCAACGACGCCATGCGCAAGGCGGTCACCGACCCCGACGTCGTCGCCAAGTTCAAGCAGCTCGGCACGGTGCCCTACCCGGACAAGGAGCTGTCGCCGGAAGCCCACGCCCGCCTGTTCGCGGCCGACTTGCCGCGGGTGGCGAAGCTGGTCGAAGCGTCGGGCGCCAAGCCGAGCGAGGCGAAGTAGCGGCTCGATGCGCGCGCAAGTCATGTGAAATTTATTGCCGCGACCGGTGTTGCTGCAATCAATCGGGGACATTTACCGCGAGGAGGACGTCGTGAACAGGCCTGCACATTTCATTATGGCTTTTGCTTTGCTTGCCGGATTCGGCGTTACCGCGGCGCGCGCCGAAATCGTCACCTTGAAGGCCGACCTGAAAGGCTCAAACGAGGTGCCGCCGAACTCCAGCCCCGCCTCGGGAACGGCGGAGGCGACCCTCAATACCGAGACAAAGGTCCTGACCTGGACCGTCACATTCAAGGATTTGACCGGGCCGCCCGTAGGCGCTCATTTTCATGGGCCGGGCGAACCCGGCAAGAACGCGGGCATCGTGCTCCCCTTCAGGATCCTGCAGAGCCCAATTCAGGGAACTGCAACCCTGACTGACACGCAAATGAATGATCTGCTGGCCGGCAAATGGTACGCAAACATTCATACAGCGGCCAATCCCGGCGGCGAACTGCGCGGCAACATGATGAAGTAGGATCAGGCGACCCTGGCGGCTGATCGAGCATCATCCTCGGCATTAGCCTGGGCCCGACGTTGCGCGAGAAACTCTTCGAATTTGGGAAACGGCAACGGCGGTGAGACCAGGTAGCCCTGGCCCTCTTCCACGCCACAGGCCACGAGCGCCTCGACCTGCGCACCGGTTTCGACGCCCTCGGCGATCACGGTCATGCCCAAATCCCTGGCGAGACGCACAAGAGTCCCGATGATGGTCGCGGCGGCGCCATCCTCGTTAATGGTGTCGACAAAGTACTTGTCGATCTTGATGATGTTGGCGCCGAGCGCCTTCATTTGAGACAGGCCGCTGTGCCCGACGCCGACATCGTCCATTGCGACCCTGAAGCCGAACTCGCGTAGCTCCATCACCACCGCCGCTGCCTTGTTGAGGTCGGCAAGTTCGGCACGCTCGGTCACCTCCAGCACAATTTGCCGCGCGGAAACCTTCGATCCGGCTACCACGCGCCGCAGCACTTCGATGAAGCCGTCGCTCAACAGATGATGCGGCGCGACGTTGACGGACACCTTGAAATACTTGTCCTCCCGCAGATGGGACTGCAGCTCACTGAGCGCCGTTTCCAGAATCTGCCATGTCATGGCTTCTATCCGGCCGCTGGTTTCGGCGAGCGGAATGAACTGCATCGGGGGGACGACGGTCCCGTCAGAGCGCATCCATCGTGCGAGAATCTCGCAGCCGCGCACGGCCCCGGTGCGCAGATCGAACGTCGGCTGGTAAAACGGCTTGAACTCGCGCCGCGCCAGGCCGCGGTCGATCTCGGCGATCGGCCCTTCGATTTTCGCTGTCGCCCGCGTCAGGAGCAGGCCGAATACCAGCCCCAGGCCCGCTGCGATCAACATTGCGGGCCAGTAGGACTCGGTGCTCCAGTGCTGAAAGATGCTGCGCTCGATGCGCACCGTCGCACGGATCGGGTAGCGCGAGGACGAATTCGCAAAGCTGACGGCATCGAGGAGCTCGCCGCGTGGTTTCTGCGAGAACTGCCCGACCTCCGAACCGCTGGTCAGCTCGAGAGACACGTCACTGTGCGCGCGCAACTCGGCGGGCATGATATCGAACATGCCGGAGTCGATGCCGAGAATAGCGACCAGCGAATTCCTGTCGTCCAGATCTTCGAGAACGCCAAGCGCAATGCCGTTGATCTGATCGACACGGAACAGCAGGGTGCGCTGGTCCTGCGAGCGCAGCATGTCCGACCGCTCTGCCCAACCGTTGTCGAACTCCAGCGTTTCGGAGTAGGCCGAACAGACGATCGATCCGTCGCGATTTACCAGGCGAATATCCTTGATCGCGGATCGTTGATAAACGTGAAGGCGAACGGCCTGCAGCGATGCCGGATCGCAACCCGGCGATCCCCGCCGGGCAAGTTGATGCAGGGTTGTTGCAGCGAAGTCGACGGCTGCTTCGGATCGGCGAAGCGCGACGTCGGTCAGATCGTGGAGCTGCGTTGTCTGGTGCCGCGCGATCACGCCGTTGGCGGCAAAATGTCCGCCGGCCACGAAAGCGACGATGCTTGCCGCAACCATCGTGATCTGAAGTACGCTCGGCACCCGTAGTTTCATCAAGCTCCCACCCTGTTCCAAAGGGCGTTCCAGCGTAGGCAGGAGCCGCTAAAAGTATGTTTACGGGCCGGATTTCGTCAGAGATGCACCTATGGTTAGCGACAACGGCGAGGAGATATTAATGTCTGATGAAACTTGGCCGGGTGAGCGGGGGGCAGCCATCCGCCGCCTGCAATCGGCCCATTCCTTCACCGACTGCCGAAGCCGTGGGCTCGTCCCAGGAGAATTTGCCTGAGTTCTACCAATCGTGAGGAGATTTACGGGGGTCCATCGCCGCCTCGATTCAGGATTCCTTAACCTAAGAATACTGGGCAGTTGCCCGGCTATTTCAGCATCTCGGGCACGATCAGGCGCGGCAGGAACAGGCAGACTTCCGGCCAGATGACGAGTGCGGCCAGCACCAGCATCATCGGTATCAGCATGATGACCGTGTCCTTCAGCGCATAGCGCAGCCGCACGCCCGCGACCGCGCAGGCGATCATCAGGCATAGGCCGTAGGGCGGCGTCACCAGGCCAAAGGCGAGCGAGACGATGGAGATGATGGCGAACTGCACGGGATGCAGGTCGACGGATTTCGCCAACGGCTCCAACACGGTGCCGACGATGATGATGGCGGGGATGGCGTCGAGGAAGCAGCCCACCACCAGGAAGCAGAACACGATGAAGAAGCCCGCCGCGATCGGGCCCATGCCCCAGGTAGAGACGTTGGCCAGCAGCTCCTGCGGGATTCGGTAATAGGCGAGTAGCCAGCCGAAGGCGCTGGCAGTGCCAACGCAGAATAGCGCGACGCCGGCAAGCCGGCCGGTGTCGAGCAGCGCCCTGTACAATTCGCGCCAGCCGGTCTCGCGGTAGAAGAACGTCGACAGCGCGATGGAATAGAGCACGGCGGCGCAGGCGGATTCGGTGGCGGTGAACCAGCCTAGCAGAATGCCGCCGACGATAATCAGCGGCGTCATCAACGCCGGTAGCGAGCGCCAGCTTGCGCAAAGCATTTCGCGCCAGGTCTCGCGCTTGTAGGTCGGATAGCCGCGCCGCACCGCATAGACGTGCACAGTCGCCATCTGCGCGCCCGCGATCAAAAGCCCCGGCACGATGCCGGCGAGATACATCGCCGCGATCGAAGTCGAGATCAGCCCGCCCCAGACGATCATCAGGATCGAGGGCGGAATGATCACCGCGAGCACCGCCGAGACCGCCGTGATCGCGATGGAGAAGGAGAGGTCGTACCCCTCCTTGGTCTGTGCATCGATGAAGATCTTCGACTGGCTCGCCGCATCCGCCGTCGAGGAGCCGGAGATGCCGGCAAAGAACACCGACAGCACCACGTTGATCTGCGCCAGCGATCCCGGCCAGCTCCCGACCATCGAGCGCGACAGTGCGACCAGGCGGTCGGTGATGCCGCCGATGCTCATCAGGTTCGCCGTCAGCAGGAAGAACGGCACGGCGAGCAGGATGAAGGAGTTGTAGGCGTTGAACGTTTCCTGCGCGAGCATCATCATCGACAGCCGCGGCTCGATCAGGAGGATCGGCAGGCACGCGAGCCCGAGGGCAAAGGCGACCGGCACGCGCGCGATCAGCAGTGCGATGAACGTGCCGAACAGGACGAGCGCGGCCTGCCCCGCGGAGAGCACGGTGCCGGTCATGGCGCCCTCCCGAGCAGGATCCTTGTCTCATCGACGATCTGCTCGCCCGCGAATGCGATCCAGGTGAAGCCGGCGACCGGCCAGGCGACATGGATCAGCCACAGCGGCAGATCGGCAAGCTCCGAGGTCCGATTCCAGGCAAAGCGGGTGAACTCGATGCCGGCGATCACGAACACCAGCGCCAGCGCGAGGATGCCGAGCCGCGCCGCGATGCGCACGGCAGCTTCCGCGCGCCGCGACAGGTCCGGCCAGACGTCGACCTCGAAATGCAGGGCTTCCCGCACGCCCACCATGGCGCCGATCATGATGGTCCAGATGAACAGGAAGCGCGCCATCTCCTCGGTCCAGATGTAGGAGGGGATCAGCTCGGTGTAACGCGAGACGATCTGCAGGGTGACGGGAATGATGAGGATGCCGAGACAGGTGGCGAGCAGGAATTCCAGCAGTTTTGCGTAGAGCGCCGTCACTCGGCGCCAGAGCGACGGGCTTGACGGCGTCGGGATGTCGGTCATTGGCACTCCGGGCGGGCGCGATGCTGAGGGCGGCAAGCCAGGAGCTTGCCGCCCAGTCGCTCAAATGTCAGGCGACGTTGATCTTCTCGTAAATGCCCTCGGCCCCGATCTCCTTGGCGTAGGTCGCCATCACGGGGTCGGCGAGCTTCTTCATGGCGTCGCGCTCCTCGAACGGCACGCGCTTGAGCTTGCCGGCTTTTTCCAGCGTATCGAGCTTGACGGCCTCTTCGCTCGATTCCAGCTGACGGCCGAAATCGCCGGCTTCCTTGCCGGCCTTCATGATCGCGTCCTGCAGGGGCTTCGGCAGCGTCTTCAGCGTCTTGACCGAGAAGCAGATCGGGCGGATCGACACCGCGTGCTGGGTCAGGGAAAGATGCGGCGCGACTTCGTAGAACTTCATCGCCTCGACGCCGGCCGCCTCGTTTTCGCCGGCCGAGATCACGCCGTTCTGGATGGCGTTGTAGATTTCGTTGTAGGCGATGACGGTCGGGCTCATGCCGACCGCCGCAAAGGTCTTCGACCAGATCGGTGCTCCCTGCACGCGCACCTTCAGGCCCTTGAGGTCGGCCAGATTCTTCAGCGGCTTGTTGGCGAAGATGTTGCGCACGCCGCCGCCGGCATAGCCTATCAGCACCACCTCCGCCTTGGCCGCGATCTCGTCGGCGACCGGCGCCAGGATGCCCGCTTCCACCACCTTGTTCATGTGGTCGATGCCCTTGAACACGAAGGGCGCATCAATGAAAGGCGCGGCCTTGGCGAAGGTCGACATATGCGCCGGCGAGACGATGCCGTAGTCCACCGCCTTGCCCTGCGACATATACTCAAAATACTGCTTCTCGAGCCCGAGCGAGGAGTTCTTGTGCAAGGTGAAGTTGACGGGCTGCCCGTAATATTTCTTCACCAGCTCCTCGAAGCGGGTGAGCGCCTTGGTGAAGGCGTGGTCGTCGTTGAATTGCACGGCACCGTTCAGCGAAATCGGCGCCTGCGCCCGGAGGATCGACGGCATTCCCAAGCTACCGGCGGCAGCGGTCGCAGCAAGGCCGGTGAGTACTGTCCTGCGCTTCATGGGTCCCTCTCCCTGTGATGCCCGCCGTTGGTCCGGCGGAGTTTGTGACGGCGAGCTTGCCGCCCGCCTGTTGTTAAGAAGATTGTCGCCATTCCCGGCCCGCTTGTCACGCTGAAACCGGCGCGAAAGCCCGCGCAATCGCTGCCGCGCTGCAAAAGACTGCTCCGTTGATTGCGTATCACTGCGGATGATTGCGATCATCGGTTTGGCAAAACCCGAATCAGCATTACAGTCCGTTTCAGCACCTTGACCTTCTGGCCGAGCGGGAATGACCGAACCGGAAATCCAGAATCACATCGCCACCTTGCAGAGGTGGCTGGCAGGCGCATGGCGCCGCCTCGGCGATCCCGCCCTCACTTTGTTCGACAAGCGCGAACTGCGCAACCAGATGAAGGAGGCCGATGCCGCGCTCCGGCGATGCCTCGCGCTATCGGTCGAACTGAAGTCGGTGCAACAGACAAGGGGCAAGGCCGACGTCCGCGCGTTCGCAAAGCCGGATCTGCGGTTCCTCGCGTGACGCGGTCGAAACCTGTCGCCTTAAGCCAAATATGCCATTTCGCCCGGCTGGCGAGGGCGCCTCTGCTCTGGTAAGAGGCACCTTCGCGGTCCCGTAGCTCAGCTGGATAGAGCGGCGGTTTCCTAAACCGTAGGTCGCATGTTCGAGTCATGCCGGGATCGCCATTTCTGTTCGTTTCGACGGTCGTACGAATCTTTGGGCGCGCCGACCCCGGTCAGCGGCCGCGGCTGCCCTGCTATCCAATTCTGTTATGCCTGATTGACGGGAATGCGATGGGCAAGCGGCCCTGCGTCGTGCAATTCTGACCGTCAAAGAAGAGGCACGGGGCAAGCGCCCGACGTCAGGGGGGATCGATCAGCCATGACCATCAGCATTGCAGCGACATCAGTGGCGAAGCCGCCGGCGGCGCTGATCGAAGCGTTCAGGAATGCGCCGACATCTATCATCAGCGACAACCTCGCGAGGCTTGCCGGCTCGGTGGGCTTACGGCCGTTTCATCGCGCGGGCAGGCTGGTCGGCACTGCCTTCACGATCAAGACGCGCCCGGGCGACAATCTCGCCATTCACCGCGCGCTCGAAATGGTCGGTCCCGGCGACGTGATCGTTGTCGACGGCGGCGGCGACGAGACGCGCGCGCTGGTCGGCGAGATCATGAAGAACATCGCGGAATGGCGCGGCGCCGCGGGCTACGTCATCGACGGCGCCATCCGCGACGTGGCGGCGTTCGCCGCGTCCGACTTCCCCTGCTTTGCGCGCGCGGTCATCCATCGTGGCCCCTACAAGAGCGGACCGGGTGAGATCAACGTGCCGGTCTCGATTGGGGGCGCGGTGATATCGCCTGGCGATATCGTGGTCGGCGACGAGGACGGCGTGGTCTCGTTCTCGCAAGGCGCGGCGCCAGCTTTGCTCGAGGCAGTGAAGGCGCAGGTGGCGCGTGAGGAGGCGACGCTCGTTTCGATCCGTGAGGGCCGCTACCAGGGCAACTACGGCAAGGCCTGATCACATCAACTCCGGAAGGAACATCAAATGAGCCAGCGCAGCGAATTCCACAATCTCGATAATCCCGCCGACGGCCTGCTTCGCGAGCTCGCGGCCGGCGTGACGACGCGCATCTTTGCCGGCGAGCAGGCGATGCTTTCGGTGGTGACGATCGCGCCGAATGCGCAAGGCACGCTGCACCATCATCCCGAGGAGCAATGGGGCGTGCTGCTGGAGGGCTCGGCGATCCGGGTCCAGGGCGATGAGGAGATCGCGGTGAAGAAGGGCGATTTCTGGCGCACGCCCGGAAACGTGCCGCACACCATGCGGGCTGGACCGCAAGGCGCCCGTGTGCTTGACATCTTCAGCCCGCCACGGCCGGAGTATAAGAAGCCGGGTTCGGGCTTTGGGACGAGCTAACGCCGCAACACAATAAAAAAGCGCGGCGGTATCGGGAGGAGACGAAGATGAAGTTGACGAGGCGCGACGTGCTTGCGGGCACGGCGGCGTTGGCCGTTGCACCGGCGTGCATACCGGCTCAGGCGCAATCCAATACCATAACACTGGTGGTGCCGTTCCCGCCGGGCGGGTCGACCGACGCGCTGGCGCGGATGCTGCAGACGCCGCTGCAGACCAAGCTCAACCGCGTCGTGATCATCGAGAACAAGTCAGGCGCCGCAGGCTCCCTCGGCGCGGCGCAGGTGGCGAAAAGCGCGCCCGACGGCTCTTCGTGGCTGGTGACTTTCGATTCGCATGCGGTGATTCCGACCATCCTCGAAAAGCCACCCGTCGATGTCGAGCGCGACCTCGTGCCGGTGCTGCTGGTGGGCACCGCGCCTTACGTAATCGCGGCGAATGCCGATCTGCCGTACAAGACCTTTGCCGACGTCATTGCCGCGGCCAAGGCAAAGCCGGGTTCGGTGAAATATGCCTCCGTCGGCATCGGCACGCTCGGTCATCTCGCCATGACCCTGCTCGGCAGCAAGGCAGGCGTCGATCTGCAGCATGTGCCCTATCGCGGCGGCGGGCCTGCCATGAACGACGTGCTCGGCGGCCATGTCGACCTGATCGCGGGCTCTGCGGCGCTGATCACGCCGCAGCTCGAGGGTGGCAAGCTGCGGCCGATCCTGCAGCTCGGCCGCGAGCGGCTGCCGGCGCTGAAGGATACGCAGACTGCGATCGAGGCCGGCTTCCCCGATTTCGAGACGCTGGCCTGGTGGGGCGTCTTTGCGCCCAAGGGCACGCCCGCCGACGTCAGCGGCAAGATGGCCAAGGACATTCGCGACATCCTCAGCGAACCCGCTGCCAGCGCGAAGCTGAAGGAAACCCAGATGATGACGCTGATCCTTGCCGAAGGCGCCGAGTTCAACGCGTTCTTCACAAAGCAGCTCAATTTCTGGGGCAAGGTCGTCCGCGACAACAATATCAGGGCGTAGGCGGCTGGCCGCCGCGGACGATGGCATGACCTCGGCGCAGGAACTGAAGTTCGATGTCGGCAGTGCCGGGCAAGTCTCGGCGCTGCTGATCCGGCCGAAAGATGCGACGGCGTGCTACGTGCTCGCCCATGGCGCGGGCGCCGGTATGCGCCACGCCTCGATGGAAGCGATCGCAGCGGGTCTCGCCGAGCGCGGCATAGCGACGCTACGCTATCAATTTCCCTACATGGAGAAAGGCAGCAAGCGACCCGACCCGCCGCCGCTCGCGCAGGCAACGGTGCGGGCGGCGGTGGCGGAGGCCACGAAAGCTTGCGCGGGATTGCCGCTGCTCGCGGGCGGAAAATCCTTTGGCGGACGGATGACGTCGCAGGCGCAGGCGAAGGCGCCGCTTGACGGCGTCAAGGGCATCGCCTTCTTCGGCTTTCCCCTGCATCCCGCAGGAAAGCCCTCGACAGACCGGGCGGCGCATCTCGCCGAGGTCAAGATACCGATGCTGTTCCTGCAGGGCACGCGCGATGCGCTGGCGGAATTGAGCCTGCTGGAGCCTGTCGCCAAAGGCCTTGGGCGCAAGGCGACGCTGCATCTTGCCGAGGGCGCCGATCATTCCTTCCATGTGCTGAAGCGTTCGGGACGGAATGACCGCGAAGTGCTCACCGAGATTCTCGACGCTTTCGCTGAATGGGCGGATGTGACCGTGCGCTAGCGACGAGCAGATCCCTCAGCACGACGGCGTCGTTGTGCGCCTCGTCGCGAGCCGCATAGACGAGGGTGAGGTTTCCTTTCCGCGCGAGTTCGCGTAGCCGCCGGAATTCGCTGGAATGTCCCTTGATTTCCGACCGGTAGCGTCGCCGGAATTCCGGCCAGCGCTCAGGATCGTGTCCAAACCATTTGCGCAATCCGGCGCTGGGCGCGATCTCCTTCATCCATTCATCGATGTCAGCATTTGCCTTCCTCACTCCGCGCGGCCACAGCCGGTCGATGAGGACCCTGGTGCCGTCAACGGAAGCGGGGGGCTCGTAAGCGCGCTTCAGCCTGACGCGGTCTGCGATGCTCTTTCCACTCATCGATGTCCTCCCAATCCGCTCCGGGAAGCGCTCGGCCGCTGCTCATTGAATGCGAGGAAGCACCTCGAATTCATGGAATCGCGGCGGCGAAGGCAGCGTCCATTCCAGCGTCGTCGCTCCCGCGCCCCACGGGTTGCCGGCCGCCCTCGACCTGCGGACAAGAGCGTAAACGAGACCCCACAGGAAGACGACGAGGCCCGCCGCGGATATATAGGCGCCGATCGAGGCAATCAGGTTCATGCCTGCGAAAGCGTCGGGATAATCGACGATGCGTCGCGGCATTCCCGACAACCCGAGAAAGTGCATCGGAAAGAAAGCCAGGTTGACGCCAGCGAAGGTCAGCCAGAAGTGCAGCTTGCCGAGCGTTTCCGAATACATGTAACCCGTGAACTTCGGAAACCAGTAGTACCAGCCCGCGAAGATCGAGAAAACGGCGCCCAGCGACAGCACGTAGTGGAAGTGCGCGACCACGTAATAGGTGTCCTGAAGCGAGCGGTCGATACCCGGATTGGCCAGGACTACACCCGTCACGCCACCGATCGTGAACACGAAGATGAAGCCGATGGCCCACAGCATGGGTGTTGTGAACCTGATCGAACCGCCCCACATCGTCGCGATCCAGGAAAAGATTTTGACGCCGGTCGGCACCGCGATCACCATGCTGGCGACGGCGAAGTAGGCTTGAGCGCTGCTTGTCATGCCCAC
This sequence comes from Bradyrhizobium sp., assembly GCA_035278345.1. Classification (GTDB taxonomy): domain Bacteria; phylum Pseudomonadota; class Alphaproteobacteria; order Rhizobiales; family Xanthobacteraceae; genus Bradyrhizobium. The sequence goes on from DATEJC010000508.1 coordinate 12,739, forward strand.
TGTGTACATGTGGTGGGCCCAGACGATGAAGCCGATGAATCCGATGGCAACGATTGCATAGGCCATTCCGAGATAGCCGAATACGGGCTTGCGGCTGAAAGTCGAGACGACCTGGCTGACGATCCCGAAGCCCGGCAAGATCATGATGTAGACTTCCGGGTGGCCGAAGAACCAGAAGAGATGTTGAAACAACAGCGGATCGCCGCCGCCCTCCGGCGCGAAGAAAGTCGTTGCAAAATTCCGATCGGTCAGCAGCATCGTAATTCCGCCGGCGAGCACGGGCAGAGACAGTAGCAGCAGGAACGCGGTGACCAGCACCGACCAGACGAATAGCGGCATCTTGTGCAATGTCATGCCGGGAGCGCGCATGTTGAAGATGGTGGTGATGAAGTTTATCGCGCCGAGGATCGAGGACGCGCCGGCGAGATGCATGGACAGAATGACGAAATCGACCGACGGCCCCGGATGACCGGCGGTGGAGAGCGGCGCATAGAGTGTCCAGCCGGTACCGGCTCCGGACGAGCCGGGCTCTCCCTCGACGAACATCGAAATGATCAGCAGCGCGAACGACGCGGGAAGCAGCCAGAACGAGATATTGTTCATGCGCGGGAAGGCCATGTCGGGCGCGCCGATCATCAATGGCACGATCCAATTGCCGAATCCGCCCATCATCGCCGGCATGAGCGTAAAAAAGATCATGATCAGGCCGTGGCCGGTGACGAAGACGTTATAGGCGTGCGGGTTCGTGAAGATCTGCAGGCCAGGCTCCTGCAGTTCGGCCCGGATGGCCACCGAGAGAATCCCGCCGATCAGTCCTGCTGCTATCGCAAACACGAAATACATCGTGCCGATGTCTTTGTGATTGGTCGAATATACGTACCGGCGCCAGCCGGCCGGCTGGTGGTGCGCATGCAGATGGGAAGACCCCTCGTGGGCAACTGACATTTCTTTTCCTTGAACTGGAGGGTGCGCCAACGCGGAACGAAGATCAGCGCACCGAGCCGTTGCGACTGTGCAAGCGGGCTACAGCCTGAACTTCGCGGCGAGCCTCCACGCGCTCGACTTGGGTTGCCACACCTTGTGAGATGCTTCGGAAAAGCTTTCTCACGGCGATCAGCAATTTCGGCCACGTGACGATTGTGTCGCGGGAGACACGAGTTTTTGGGCGGGCGCTTGCCGTGACTTTCGCAGGCGGCAATCCGAAATAGGTCGGATCGACCTCGCGCATGTAGCAGGGAGACGACGCAAACTCGTTGCAGTCGGATTCGTCATCGTGTCGCTCGAAGCATCCGCGGTTCTGCCGGATCATCTTGCCGCCTCCGTTGCAATCAGGCGCCATTTGTTGCTTGATGACGTGCAACCGAAGGTCCAGACGTCGATGCTGTGCTGCTTGTCAGGGACTCTTTCGATCGGTTGACCGGATGCGCTGCCTGACAATTTGTAGGAGTCGGCGATGAAGCGAATGGAAATCTCCGCATGCGCGTCGTCGAAGAGGGCGCCAACGATCTCAGGGGGCGCGATCCCGGCGAATTGAGTTTCCGTCCTCTCCTGCCGTCCTTCCCTGGCGGCGATTGCTTCCGAAAAGACGTCGTAGACTTCGGGAGAGACGTGCTTGCCAAGGGTTCTTCGATCACCGGAGTCGAATGCGGTGACGATCGTCTCGTAGACCGCGAGCCGCTCGTTGAGGAAATCGTTCACCGCGATGCCGCCGCAGCGGTTGAGGATTCGGGATACGAGCGCCGCGAGTTCCTCGCATGGCGCTGAAGCGTTTAGTGCTGAAATTGCCGCCGGCGAGGTGGTTTGTCCTGGTTGTCGAGCTTCGTTCGCCTTCGCCAGCGATGACAAATACCCGCACCAGAAGGAGAGGAACCAGTAGAGCCAAAGTCCCCAAACCAGCGAGACAAGTCCTGAACCATTGCCATCTTCGGGCATAGCGACCTCCGAGGTTGCCGCTTGCAGCGGGTTCGCCCCGGGCGGGCTCGTCGAAAGCGCGCCCGCCGTCGAACCCAACTTGTTAAATCGCTCAATCCTCGCTCGCGCTTTTCAAGCAAGCAAACGAATTTAATCGCTTCATTAATGCAAAATAATTGCTAGTATCTGCCTCGGGAGACCGGTGCGATGGACGTCGAGCTTGCACGGACCTTTCTGGAGATCGTCAGAGCGCGCAGCTTCGTGCGCGCTGCAGAACAGCTCAATGTGAGCCAGACGGCCGTCAGTGCGCGCATCCGGACGCTCGAGGAGCGACTTGGCCGCCCCCTGTTCGTTCGCAACAAGAACGGCGCGTCGCTGACCGCCGCCGGCGATCAGTTCCTGCGCTACGCGCCGATGTTCGTGCAGCTGTGGCAAAGAGCGCGGCATCAGGTCGCCGTGCCGCCGGGGCGGCGGGCGGTCTTGACCATCGGCGGCGAGGTGAGCCTCTGGCACCCATGGCTCATCGAATGGCTGCACTGGATGCGCCGTTCCGCGCCGGACGTTGCGCTCCGAGTCCAGGTCGACGTGCCCGATAGCCTGACCGATCAGGTTTCGACGGGCGCGCTGGATGTCGCAGTGATGTATGCGCCGCAGTACCGGCCCGGCGCGCGCGTCGAACTGCTGTTGGAGGAGAAGCTGGTTCTCGTCTCGACAGAGGCGGAAGCCAGGACGGTCGAACCGGAGAGTTATGTCTATGTCGATTGGGGACCGGACTTCGCTCATCATCACGAGCTGAGTTTTCCCGATGACCGCAACCCGGGTTTGTTCGTCGGTCTCGGACCGCTGGCGCTGACCTACATCCTCGAGGCAGGCGGGTCGGGCTATTTTCGACAGCGCGCCGTGGCGCCCTACCTCGCATCGGGAAAGTTGCACCTTGTCGCAGGCGCTCCAAGCTTTTTTTATCCGGTCTATGCCGTCTGTTCAGGGCAGGCTGACAATGAATTGATCGATCTGGCGCTTGATGGGCTGCGCAGCATCGCTTCGGCCGACCGGTCCGATCATCGCCCGTCCGCGGTTGTCAGTCCGGTGCACCCGTGAGCTCGGAAGAGCGGTGCGCCTAAAGTTTTCCGCTACGCCGCGCCCTTCATGGATAGTGCTTGAATCCGACATGTGCGCTTTCGCCGCAATGGCGGTTCGCCGATAACCGACTATCTTCATCGGATCATGACTTATGTCGTCGAAATCGATGCGCGTGTTGCGCGTCATCATCTGCACGCGGGCCGCCTGCACGCAGGCGATTAGCCGGACGGTCGCTCGCGCCGTCCGGACTCTTTCTCCTTAAAAACCTTGATCTGTGGCCTCAGCTTTGGGGCCGCTTCGTCTTGCGCAGAAGGAGCTTGCCGTGCTGCCGCTTCCGAACATTGCAATTACTGCATCCGACCATGTCCGTCTCGAGCGGCTCGCACGCGTCGCTCGCCATCAAGGCAATCTGGATGCGCTCTTCCTGATGGGGGAGATCAATCGCGCGGAGATCGTGGCCGACGACGTGAAGGACGTCGCCTTGCTTGTGAAGATGGAATCGTGGGTTACCTACCGGACAAACTGGGGAGTGCCGAGCAAGACAGCGCAACTCGTCTGGCCCGAAGACCGGGGATTTGACCTCGCTCGCATCTCCGTTCTGTCCCCATTGGGAGCAGCCCTGATTGGTCTGCGGGTGGGCGACCAAATGCCTTACTTCGTCGGTGCTGGTCTGAACGTTGTCACGATCGAAGGCGTGGGACGATCTCCGCCCAACGTCGTTCCGCTGTTCAGGCCTCCGGCATCAGCGAAAGCAGGGCCATCCGATGATGATCCGGGCCCGACCGCAGCATAAGCAAAGAAGCAAAAGGAAATACCCATGACGACCATCAAGACCAGCCGCAAGGCGCAGGAAGCGGCACTGCCACCCATCAGGGTAACCGAGGACGAACTGCGACGTCTCAACGCCCTGGCCAACTCGGGCATGGAGCTGTTCCCACGGATCGCGCATTTTCTTGCCAGAGAGATGGAGCGGGCGCAGGTCGTTGCCGGCGACGCCGATCTGCGTGGTCTCGTCCGGATGGGTTCGCATGTGACCTATCGAGACAACAGGACGGGCGAAGCCCGAGACATCGTGCTCGTCTATCCCCACGAGGCGAATATCGAACAGAACCGGATCTCGGTTTTGACGCCGGTCGGAGCCGCGCTGATTGGCCTGTCCATCGGGCAGCGGATCGAATTTCAGACGCCCGGTCATCAAACGAGATCGCTTACCGTTTTGAACGTGTCCGATTGATGGAAGTCCGGTGAAGATCGCGGGCCGCGCTCACGCCGAGCGCGTCCCATAAATCCTGTCGCGCAGCCGGCGCATGCCGGACAGCCAGCGGTCGCGATTGGCCGCCTTGCGCTTGATGTATTCGTCGACCTGCTGGTGCGACAAAATCAGGAAGCGCTCTTCCTCCATCGCCTCGAGGACGATACGCGCGACTTCCGGCGGCTGCATCACGCCGTCGACCCGCGCGGCGCTCGGCCCCGGCGTGGTCATGCCGGTCTGCACCGATTGCGGACAGAGCACGGAGACGCGGATGCCGCGGTCGGCGTACTGGATGGCGAGATGCTCGGCGAGCGCGACCGCGGCGTTCTTCGTCACCCCATAAGGCATCGAGTTGAGCGAGGCGAGCAGGCCTGCGGCAGATGCGGTATTGAGGAGATAGCCGGAGCCGCGCGCGAGCATGCCGGGCACCAATGCACGGGCGGCGAACACATGGCTCATGACATGCACGCGCCAGCTCACGTCCCAGTCGGCATCCGGCGCCGTCTCCTGTCCCTTGCGCGACAGGCCGGCATTGGAAAAGAAAATATCGACCGGGCCGTATTTGTCCTCGGCCGCCGCGATCAGCGCCTTGACGTCCTCCTCGAGGCCGACATCGGCGGTGACTGCGAGGCCATCGATGTCGCCGGCCACCGCAGCGAGCCGCTCGCGCGAGGTTTTCAGATCGGCCACCACCACGCCGCGCGCGCCGGCCGTTGCATACGCGCGCGCCACCGCTTCACCAATGCCGCTCGCGCCGCCGGTCACGACACAGACCTTGCCCTTGACTTGCATGCTCGTTCCCCGCGATTGTTCTTGCCGTTGATCAGGGCTGATAGAGGCCTTTGTCTCGCGCGCGCTGAATGGCGAGCGCGCCCATCAGATCCATCATCGGCGTCGAGAGTTTGGCGATGCGGGCGAACGCCGCCGGCGCGCGCACCAGCGCGTCAATCTCCATGGCGCGTCCGAGCTCGAAATCCTGCAGGATCGACGGCTTGTGGTTCGGCGCCGGCCCGGTGCGGGTGACGCGCTTGACGCTTGGGTAGCAGCTCTGCGCGATCGCGTTGGCCTCATCGAGCAACTGCGGGATCACGTCCTTTAGGACAGGCTCGTCGCGCACCGCGCGCGCGGTCTGGCCGGTGAGCAGGCACATGATCGACATCGACATATTGGTGAGCAGCTTCGACCAGATCGTCTCCCTGATCTGGGCCACCGCCGCGGAGGCGAATTGCGCCGCTTCCAGTACGCTGCGCAGCCGCGTGATGCGTTCGCCCTCGCGGTCGTCGCATTCGCCGATCAAAAGCATGTTGCGCTCGGGCGAGAGGTTTTCCACCACGCCCGGTGCGACCACCTCATTGGACGAAAAGATCACGCCGCCGACGATGCGCTCTTTCGGGATCGCCGCGCGCAGCGCGCCGCCGGGATCGAGAAAAGAGAGGTCGGGCGTCGCAGGATGGTCTTTCGGCAGGCCGATATCGTACCACCAGGGAATGCCGTTCTGGGCGAACACGATCGCCGTATCATCCATCAGCAGCGGTTTCAGTCCGGTCGCGAGCGCGGCGACACCGGTGGCCTTCAGCGTGCTGATCACCGCGTCCTGCGGTCCGAGATCGGCGGGGTTGTCGGAAGCCTTCACCTGCGCCGTGAATTCATCACTGCCCACCCGCAGCGTCAGGCCATTTTTCCGCACCGCGGCCAGATGTGGCCCGCGCATCACGCAGGAAACCTCGTTGCCGGCGCGCGCCAGCCGCACCGCCAGATGGCTGCCGACGGCGCCCGCGCCAAAAATGCAGATGCGCATGGAATGTCCCGTTCACGGATGGAACGTCAGTTTCCACGTCCTCGCGCAAGAGCGCAACCGGGTGATGTCATGCGCATGGCGCGGCCGGTGTCGGCAGAAAGTGATGGATAGTTGGCCCCACATTTCGCCATAGTGCCGGCCACATCAACGCGAAAAGGATCGCCCATGTCGGCCAACCCAGTCCTGTGGAATCTCGATGACCGGGGGGTCGCCATCGTCACGCTCAACCGGCCGGAGGTCAACAACGCCTATGACGGCGCGCTGATCCAGGGCGTGCTGGCGGCGATGGATGATCTGTCGAAGAAGCCATTGCGCGTCGTCGTGCTGAAGGGCAATGGCCGGCATTTTCAGGCCGGCGCGGATTTGCGGTGGATCAACAGCGTGCGGCC
>DATEJC010000509.1:0-4146 GCA_035278345.1 Bradyrhizobium sp.
CCAAGCGCAATCTCGGCGAAGGCAAGTGTGCGTTCGTGCTCGTCGAGCGGCGTGACCACCGTTCTGTCCCCAATAGCGCGCGGTGCCGCCTGTTGCCCAGCAGCAATTACTAAATTAACGCGGCTACGCTAAAGGAGGAGGATGAACGGCCGGTAAACAGGGGAACCGGCCGTATTGCACGATCAGACGCGCGCGCGCACCGGCCGCAGCAGGAAGGCGGGAAGGTGCGAATGATCCCCAGGCTCGATCTCCTCGCGCGGGGCGCGGCGCGGTTCCGGTCGTCCGATCGACGGCACGCTTGACGGGGCTGCCGCCTGCGGCTGCGGTGCGGAACGCCGGCCGCCCTTGCTGGCATGCCGTTCGCCGCCGCTGCGCTCGCCAGCAGCTCGTTCGCTGCCGTGACGCTCGCCACCACCAGCGCGTTCGCTACCATGCCGCTCGCCGCGTTCGCGGCGCGGCTTGCGGCCGCCGCGCGCACCATCGCGGCCGTACTCGCGCTTGCGGTGCTCGCGCGGATGATCGCTTTCGGCGGCCTCATCGGCGTGGGCTTCATAGTCGCCCTCGGCGCGCGGAATCTGCTGGCCGATCAGCTTTTCGATCGCGGCCATCGATTTCGTATCGAGCGAGGTGACGATTGAGATCGCAGTCCCGGCGCGGCCGGCGCGGCCGGTACGGCCGATGCGGTGCACGTAATCGTCGGGGTGATGCGGCACGTCGAAATTGAAGACGTGGCTGACGGCGGGAATGTCGAGGCCGCGGGCGGCGACGTCGGAGGCGACCAGCAGCGGCACCTCGCCCTTGCGGAACTGCTCGAGCGCGGCCATGCGCGCCGGCTGATCCATGTCGCCGTGCAGGGCGCCCACTGCAAAGCCGTGCTTCTGCAGCGATTTGTAGACCACGGCCACTTCGCGCTTGCGGTTGCAGAAGATGATCGCGTTCTGAAGCTCCTTGGCGTCGCGCAGCAGGCGGCGGAGAACGTCGCGCTTCTGGTGCGCCTCGCGCCCGGCGGGCACCTGCGCTTGCGTCACGGTGACGGCGGTCGTTGCGGGGCGGGAGACTTCGATGCGTTCGGGATTGTGGAGGAAGGTATCGGAGATGCGGCTGATTTCTGGCGGCATCGTCGCGGTGAAGAACAGGGTCTGCCGCGTGAAGGGAACGAGCTTGCAGATGCGCTCGATGTCGGGGATGAAGCCCATGTCGAGCATGCGGTCGGCTTCGTCGATGACCAGCAGCTCGACGCCGGTGAGCAGCAATCCGCCGCGTTCGGTGTGATCGAGCAGGCGGCCCGGGGTTGCGATCAGGACGTCGACGCCGCGCATCAGCTTGGAGTCCTGGTCGCCGAAGGAGACGCCGCCGATCAAGAGCGCGACGTTGAGCTTCTGGCCGGCGCCGTATTTGTCGAACTGTTCCTTGACCTGGGCGGCGAGCTCACGGGTCGGCTCGAGGATCAGGGTGCGCGGCATGCGTGCCCGGGCGCGGCCCTTTTCGAGGATGGTGAGCATCGGGAGCACGAAGGCAGCGGTCTTGCCGGTGCCGGTCTGGGCGATGCCGAGGACGTCGCGTCGCGCGAGGACGTGGGGGATCGCCTGTTGCTGGATAGGAGTAGGGGTGGTGTAACCGGCGCCCGCAACTGCAGCGAGCACCTTGTCGGATAAACCGAGATTGGAAAAAGACATTGAGCCTCTGTTCGACCCGCCGTTTGGAATCGAAGGTAATAAAGGCTGTCGCGTTCAACCCCGAAACGGCGTGCTTTTAAGGAAGCTCAGGGGTTCTGACTTACGCAGACGAGCGGCTAACCCAGGGAATCGTATTTCGACCGAGGGCCGCGTTGAGCCGGAACATAGGGTCGAAATGGCCAAAGTCAATCTGGGAACCCACCCAATAGGGCAGAAAGCTTAATGTTTTCGAACAAATAAGCGGCGTTTCGTCATTTTGCCTTCAAATGAAGGGCGGTCTCGCCGGTCTCAGCCAGCATGCTGAACCTCACCTGGGCGTCCGGCGACTATTCAGCGTCAGGCCAATACCGCCGCAATGTGCGGCGCAGGCGGGGAATTTTGCGATGAAATGGATGAACTGGAAGAATGCCGCAGCGCTGTGCATCGCGGCTGCCTGCATGATGTCGGCCGTCCCCGCTTATGCCGCCAAGCGCGTGGCGCTGGTCATCGGCAACAACGACTACAAGAACGTCCCCAAGCTGCAGAAGGCGGTCAACGACGCCCGCACCATGGGCGATACGCTGAAGCAGCTCGGCTTCACGGTGATGGTTGCCGAGAACCAGACGCGCCAGGCGTTCAGCCAGACGCTGCTCGCCTTCGACAAGGCGGTCGAGCCCGGCGACACCGCCTTCTTCTTCTTCGCCGGCCACGGCTTCGAGATCGCCGGCCAGAACTTCTTGCTGCCGACCGACGTGCCGGCCGCGACGGAAGGGCAGGAAGAGCTGGTGCGCGATTCCTCGATCCTCGCCGACCGCATCATCGAGCGGCTGCAGAACAAGAAGGCGCGCACCGCGATCCTGGTGTTCGATGCCTGCCGCAACAACCCGTTCGAGCGCGCCGGCACGCGCGCGGTTGCCGGCGGCGGTGGCCTTGCGCCGATGACGCAGCTGCCGGAAGGCGTGTTCTCGGTGTTTTCGGCAGGCCCCCGCCAGACCGCGCTCGATCGCCTCTCCAATGACGACGCCAATCCGAATTCCGTCTTCACCCGCACCTTTGCGAAAGAGCTGACGCAGCCCGGCGTCAATCTCGTCCAGGTCGCCCAGCGCACGCGCCGCCTCGTCAGCGAGATGGCCGAGACCGTCCGCCACAAGCAGGTGCCGGTCTATTTCGACCAGATGGTCGACGATGTCTTCCTCAACGGCACGACCAAGTCCGACACGCCGCCGGCAGTCGCGGAAAAGCCCGCCGACAAGCCGCAGCAGGTGGCTACGCTGACGCAGGTGCAGCGGCTTGCGCCGTCGAACGATTCTGTCAACGCGCCGATCGCCTCCTTCTCGCGCCACAATGGCGGCTGGACGGTGGTGTTCTCGATCGCCGATCCCACGCTCGGCATTTCCTGGCGGCTCGGTGATGCCGGCCAGTTCCGCGAGACCGGCTTCATCGACTCGCTCGATCCCCGTACCCGCAAGCGCATGCCCAATCCGTCGATCGAATTGCCTGCGGACCAGCAGGCGACCACGATCCAGCTGCGCTATGTAGATAGCTCGGGCGAAACCCAGGGCCCGTTCCCGATCCGCTTCGACCCCGAAGCTGCACTGCTGCGCGACCAGCGAAAGATTCTCGACATGACCGCGACCAGCTGGCTGTCGTTCCGCGACTTCAACGGGCTGCTCGTCTATTACACGCATTTGATGTCGTATCGCTGTGCGATCCGCGAAGCGCGCATCGGCATCGACAGCGCCGTGCCCGACAAGGTGCTGAAGATGCCGGCCTGCGATCCCAGGGATCCCAGCGTCATCCCGCACGACGCCAATCCCTATCTGAAGCTCGCGCCCACGACCAAGTCCGTGTCGGTCGAGCTGACCTATCGCGACGGCAGCGTGTCGGAGATCAAGACGTTCCGGCGGTAGTACACACGTCATTGCGAGGAGCGTAGTGACGAAGAGCCGTAGGGTGGGCAAAGCGTAGCGTGCCCACCTTCAGGAGCACGCTCGCAAAGGTGGGCACGGCGCAAGTGCGCCTTTGCCCACCCTACGACCATCCCCTTGCCGCGAGATCGCTTCACTGCTTGCGATGATCTTCCGCTCAATCCGGCGTATGCTCCTGACGGGAGGCCGCCATGGCGCCATCGATGAAAACGCGCTGCTGCATCGTCGGCGGCGGGCCGGCCGGGATGATGCTGGGCTATCTGCTCGGGCGCGCCGGAGTCGATGTGGTCGTGCTGGAGAAGCATGCCGATTTCTTCCGCGATTTCCGCGGCGACACCGTGCATCCCTCGACAATGCAGGTGATGGACGAACTCGGGTTGATCGACGGCTTCCTCAAGCTGCCGCATCAGCGGCTGCAGAAGATGGAGGGCGTGTTCGCGGGCACGCGGGTGCAACTCGCCGACCTCAGCCGGCTCAAGGTGAAGTACCCCTTCATCGCCTTCATGCCGCAATGGGACTTTCTCAACTTCCTGCGCGAGGCGGCAAAGCGTTTTCCGTCGCTC
>DATEJC010000510.1:0-2053 GCA_035278345.1 Bradyrhizobium sp.
CACCATCTGATCGGACAATGGCTGCATGGCGGTGCGGATCGCCGCGCATAGCGTGGAACCCGTGCCTGTTTGCTTGATTAGCTGAGGACCTTGAACGGACATGACGGACGCACGCATGAACTTTCAGGCCAAGGCGCCGAAAATACCGCCGCGCATCCTCTGCATCGGCATGCCGGTGCGCGATCTCACCTTCAACACCCCTGGCGTGCCCGGGCGCGGTTCCAAGGAGAACGCAACGGGGTTCGACGAAATCTGCGGCGGCAATGCGCTCAATGCCGCAATAGGTATCGTGCGGCTCGGCGGCCGTGCCACGATCTGCGGACCGATGGGCGATGCCAAGGAAACCTCGAGCCGCTTCATCTTCGAACAGATGGCGCATGAGGGCATCGAAACAACGCACCTCATCCACATGCCGGGGCTGGTGACGCCGATCTCGGCCGTCATGATCGATCCCACCGGCGAGCGCACCATTGTCACCTTTCGCGATCCGAAATTGTGGCATGTGAAGCTGCCGGATTTCGAGACGCTGCTGGACGATTGCCATGCCATCCTGACCGAAAGCCGCTGCGCCGAGTTCTGTACCGAGCTCTGCGCCGAAGCGGTCCGCCGCGGCATTCCGGTGGTCGTGGATGTCGATCGCGCCATGTCGCTGCGCGAGGGGCTGCTGAACGCCTCGACGCATCTGGTGTTCTCCAGCGAGCCGCTGCAGGAAACCGCCGATGTCAGCGACGATGGGCAAGCGCTGCACAAGATCGCCAAGCTGACGAAATCGTTCCTCGCAGGCACGCGCGGGCCGCGCGGCACGATCTGGCTCGACGAGCACGGCCAGTTGCAGGAAACGCCCGCCTTCCACGTCCACACCGTCGACACGCTGGGCGCCGGCGACGTCTTCCATGGCGCATTCGCGCTGGCGATCACCGAAGGGCAGGAACTGCGCGAGGCGCTGCGATTCGCCTCGGCCGCCGCGGCGCTGAAATGCACCCGCTTTGGCGGCGCCTTCGCCGCCCCCCAACGCGCTGAAGTCACAGCGCTTTTGGGCCAAGGCCAAGCTGCCCGCCAAGCCTGAATGCGGCCAAAACGGCCTTGCGTGAGAAGATTTTTCTCTATATGAGGGATGCAACCCCTATATATGGAACATTTTTCTCATGACCGACCTGGCCAATGCCATTCCCCTCCAGGAGCCCAACCGACGGCTTGATGCCATCGACCGCAAGATCCTCACCGTGCTGCAGGAGGATGCCTCCCTCTCCGTCGCCGAGATCGGCGACCGGGTTGGCCTGTCCTCCACCCCCTGCTGGAAGCGCATCCAGCGGCTGGAGGCCGATGGCGTGATCCTGCGCCGTGTGGCGCTGGTCGACCAGAACAAGATTGGGCTGGGGATTTCCGTGTTCGTCTCGGTCGAGAGTTCCGACCATTCGGAAGCCTGGCTGCGCAAATTTGCCGACGCCGTCAGTTCCATGCCGGAGGTGATGGAATTCTATCGCATGGCCGGCGACGTCGACTACATGCTGCGCGTCGTGGTCGCGGACATGCCGAGCTATGACGTGTTCTACAAGAAGCTGATCAGCGCCGTGCCGCTGAAGAACGTCACCTCGCGCTTTGCGATGGAGAAGATCAAGTCGGTGACCGCGCTGCCGGTGCCGGCGGCGTAGGCCCCAATTCACAGCTATCATCGCCCGCGAAAGCGGGCGATCCAGTATTCCAGAGACGCTTGTGATCGAGCCGATGGGCCGCGGCGTACTGGGTCACCCGCCTTAGCGGGTGAAGAAAGTGGTGCGTGGCGCGCGCGCTGTCCCGCTCAAATCTTCTGATTGTACTCGCCGACCTCCGGATGCGTACGCAGCACCGAGTCCATCGCCTCGAACATGTCGCGCATGCGCTGCTCGCTGACGGGGCTTTCCACCACCACCACCAGCTCCGGCTTGTTGGATGAGGCGCGGATCAGGCCCCAGCTGCCGTCCTCGGCCGTGACGCGCACGCCGTTGACGGTGACGAGATCGCGGATCGGTTGCCCCGCCACCTTGTCGCCCTTGCTCTTGGCGGCCTCGAAGTG
>DATEJC010000511.1:0-19300 GCA_035278345.1 Bradyrhizobium sp.
ATCCACCGAAAGCATCGTGCGCCTCGGCATCGCGCACGTGCCGCAGGGCCGCGGCACCTTCACCACCATGACGGTGGAGGAGAATCTGCAGCTCGGCGCCATCTCCCGCAAGGACAAGGCAGGCATCGTCTCCGACATCGAGCGCATGTACACGCACTTCCCGGTGCTAAAGGAGCGCTACACGCAGCAGGCCGGCACGCTGTCGGGCGGCGAGCAGCAGATGCTCGCGGTTGCCCGTGCGCTGATGCTGCGCCCGCGCCTGATGCTGCTGGACGAGCCGTCGTTCGGCCTTGCGCCGCTGGTCGTGCGCGACCTCTTCAAGATCCTCGGCAAGATCAACCGCGAGGACAAGGTCACCATCCTGGTGGTGGAGCAGAACGCCCAGCTCGCGCTCGAACTCGCCGACCAGGCCTATGTGATCGAAACCGGACGCATCGTGATGTCCGGCAACGCCAAGGACATCGCCAACAACGAAGACGTCCGCAAATCCTATCTGGGCTACTGAGGAACCGGGACAATGGAACTCCTTATCAACCAGGTCCTGGCCGGCATCTCCACCGGCGCGATCTATGCCTGCATGGCGCTTGCCGTTGTCATGATCTACCAGGCGATCGACCATCTCAATTTCGCCCAGGGCGAAATGGCGATGTTCTCGACCTTCATTTCCTGGCAGCTGATGCAATGGGGCGTGCCGTATTGGTGGGCTTTCCTGCTCACGCTGGCGATCTCATTCGCCGGAGGCATCGTGATCGAGCGGCTGCTGTTCAAGCCGCTGGCGAAGGCGCCGATCCTGACCAACGTCGCCGGTTTCATCGCGCTGTTCGCCATCATCAATTCTGTGGCCGGCCTGATCTGGGACTTCACCATCAAGCAGTACCCGACGCCGTTCGGCTCCTCGCCGTTCCTCGGCAGCCAGCTGATCTCGACCCACCAGGCCGGCATGATCGGCGTCACGCTGCTGATGCTGATCGGGCTTTACCTGTTCTTCCAGTTCACCCGCATCGGCCTTGCGATGCGCGCCGCCGCCGCGCTGCCGGAATCGGCGCGCCTCGTCGGCATCAACACCAGCTGGATGATCGCGCTCGGCTGGGGCATGGCGTCCGCGATCGGCGCCGTCGCCGGCATCCTGATCGCGCCGGTGGTGTTCCTCGAGCCGAACATGATGGGCGGCGTGCTGGTCTACGGCTTCGCCGCGGCCGTGCTCGGCGGCCTCACCTCGCCGCTCGGCGCTGTCGTCGGCGGCTTTCTGATGGGCGTCTTCGAGAATCTGGCCGGCACCTACATCCCCGGCGTGGGCAATGAACTGAAATTGCCGATCGCGCTTGCGCTGATCATCACCGTCCTGGTCTTCAAACCTGCCGGTCTGTTCGGCCGAGCCATCGTCAAGCGAGTCTGATCATGAGCGCAGCTTCAGAAGACGCCGTCACAGAGGCTCCGGCCGTCCAGGCCGTGCCGAAGCGCGCCATGACGCTGGGCACCGGTACCTCGCTGGTGATCCTGGTGATACTGCTGGCCCTGCCCTTCCTCGTGAAGAATTTCTGGGTATTCCAGATGACGCGGGTTCTTTACCTGGGCCTTGCCGTTCTGGCGCTCAACATCCTGACCGGCGGCAGCGGTCAGTTCTCGCTCGGCCAGAGCGCGTTCTTTGCACTCGGCGCTTATACGTCGGCGGTCCTGATGGAACACGCCAACATGAACTATGCGGTGACGCTGCTGATCGCGGGGCTGGTCTCGTTCGGGGCCGGCTATCTGTTCGGCAAGCCGGCGTTGCGGCTTTCAGGCATTTATCTTGCCCTTGCCACCTTCGCACTGGCGGTGGCGATGCCGCAGCTCCTGAAGCTTCATTTCCTCGAGGATTGGACCGGCGGCGTGCAGGGCCTCACGGTCATGAAACCCGATGCACCGTTCGGCCTGCCGATGTCGGCGGACATGTGGGTCTACTACTTCACCCTGGCCATCACGATTGCGATCTATCTCGGCTCGGTCAACCTGCTGCGGTCGCGCTCGGGCCGCGCCTTCATGGCGATCCGCGACAACGAGATCGCGGCTTCAGCCATGGGCATCGATGTCGCGAAGTACAAAACGCTGGCATTCGGCGTCAGCGCCGGGATCACCGGCATTGCCGGCGCGCTCGAAGTCATTGCAGTGAATTTCGTCGCTCCCGATAGCTACACCATCACGCAGGCCATCAACCTGTTCCTCGGCATGGTGGTCGGCGGCGTCGGCTGGCTGCCGGGATCGTTCATCGGCTCCGCCTTCATCATCTTCGTGCCCAACATCGCCGAGAGCATCAACAAGGGCCTCTCCGGCGCGGTGTTCGGCGTTCTCCTGTTCATCGTGATCTTCCTCGTGCCGTTTGGCGCCAGACAGGTCATTCTGGCAGTCCCGCATTACGTCAAGCATGGCGCCAGGCTCGAGATGACGGACAGGGAGAAGATGATTGCCGGGATCGCCGGGGTTGTATTGGCGGTGCTGGCGTTGCTTCCGCTGGCGCAAATCGTGGGACATCAGGCGTGGCACGTCCCGATCCTTTCGGCGGCCGCCATCGTCTACGGTACCCGTGCCGCCCTGGCTGGCAGTCGGATACTTCCCGTAATCACTGCGGTCATCGTTGCCGCCATGACGAAATGGCCGGTTCCTCCTTCCCTCACCTCCCAGACGGTAATCATCACGACCATAATCGTCGGCATCGTGCCGCTGATCGCGATCGCCCTGAATGTACGGGCCGATTTTGTGAGAAAGGGGTCGCACTAGTGGCGGCGCCGATAGCTCACCTGTTTGAAGAACAACAAGAGTCGCATTCGGCGGCTCTCGTTCAAACCAATCTTCCTCGTGCCGCACGGTGCGAGGCAGGTGGCCATCGTTGCACAGCAACTGATCGGCAAACTCAGAAAGTGAACTGAGCAAAATCAACAAAAAGGAGCAGTTATGACGTCTCTTACGAAACTGCGGCTTGCCGCAGCATCGACGGCGCTCGTTGCCTTCGTCGCATCAGGTGGAACCGCACTCGCCCAGAAAAAATATGACACCGGCGCCAGCGATACCGAAATCAAGATCGGCAACATCATGCCTTATTCGGGCAACGCCTCGGCGTACGGCGTGATCGGCAAGACCGAAGAGGCCTACTTCAAGAAGATCAACGCCGAAGGCGGCATCAACGGCCGCAAGATCAACTTCGTCACCTATGACGACGGCTACACGCCGCCGAAGGCCGTGGAACAGGTGCGCAAGCTGGTGGAGAGCGACGAGGTGCTCGTCGTCTTCAACCCTCTTGGCACGCCCTCCAACACGGCGATCCAGAAATACCTGAACAACAAGAAGGTGCCGCAGCTGTTCGTCGCGACCGGCGCCACCAAGTGGAACGATCCGACCAACTTCCCCTGGACCATGGGCTGGCAGCCCAGCTACCAGAGCGAGGCGCGCATCTATGCCCAATATCTGCTGAGGGAGAAGCCGGATGCAAAGGTCGCGGTGTTCTTCCAGAACGACGATTTCGGCAAGGACTACCTGAAGGGCCTGAAGGAAGGGCTCGGTTCCAAGGCCGCCTCGATGATCACGATCGAGGAAAGCTACGAGTCCACGGAGCCGACCATCGACAGCCACATTGTCAAGCTGAAGGCGAGCGGTGCCGACGTGCTTGTGAACATCACGATCCCAAAGTTTGCCGCGCAGACGATCAAGAAGATGGCGGAAATCGAGTGGAAGCCGATGCACCTGCTTACCAACGTCTCGATCTCGGTCGGCAGCGTGATCAAGCCAGCCGGCTTCGAGAACGCGCAAGGCATCATCTCGGCGACTTACGGTAAGGACGCTTCCGATCCGCAATGGGACAACGATGCCGGCATGAAGAAATTCCTGACGTTCCTCGAGAAGTACTATCCCGAAGCCAACAAGAGCGACAGCTCCGTGGTCTACGGCTACGGCGTGGCACAGACCCTGGTGAAGGTGCTGGAGATGTGCGGCGATGACCTCACCCGCGCCAACGTGATGAAGCAGGCCGCCAGCCTGAAGGACTTCGCGCCCGACACGCTGCTGCCAGGGGTCAAAATCAACACCTCGGCCACCGATTTCGCCCCGATCTCGCAGCTGCAGCTGCAGCGTTTCAAGGGCGAAAAGTGGGAACTGTTCGGCGAGGTCATGAGCGGTGACGCCGGTCATTAATATTCCGCCGCGCGGTTAACCACGCGGCCCTATTCGACTAAAAAACAGGCCCTCTGCGACACCGTCGCGGAGGGCTTTTGGTTGCTGGCGGACGGCAGAAGGTATTCAATGCCGGGCAATGGCCGCGAAGCGCCTGCCTGCAAGAACAACAATCATAACATCGACCCCAGGGAGACACGAATGCCCATTCAACACCTGCGATTGGGAGCCGTTGCTGCTGCCCTCGCATTGCTTGCCGCCACAAGCAGCCCTTCCTTCGCGCAGAAGAAATACGACAGCGGCGCCACCGACACTGAAATCAAGATCGGCAACATCATGCCCTATTCGGGCAGCGCCTCCTCCTACGGCGTGATCGGCAAGACCGAGGAAGCCTATTTCAAGAAGATCAATGCCGAAGGCGGCATCAACGGCCGCAAGATCAACTTCATCACCTACGACGACGCCTACACCCCGCCGAAGACGGTGGAGCAGGCCCGCAAGCTGGTGGAGAGCGATGAAGTGCTTCTTATCTTCAACTCGCTCGGCACGCCGCCCAACTCGGCGATCCACAAATACATGAACCAGAAGAAGGTGCCGCAGCTGTTCGTCGCCACCGGCGCCACCAAGTGGAACGATCCGCAAAACTTCCCCTGGACCATGGGCTGGCAGCCGAACTACCAGAGCGAGACCCAGATCTACGCCAAGTACATCCTGAAGAACTATCCGAACGCCAAGATCGGCGTGCTCTTCCAGAACGACGATTACGGCAAGGACTACCTGAAGGGCCTGAAGGACGGTCTCGGCGCCAAGGGAGCCTCCATGATCGTGATGGAGGAGAGCTACGAAGTCACCGAGCCGACCATCGACAGCCACATCGTCAAGCTGAAGGCGAGCGGCGCCGACGTCTTCATCAATATCACGATTCCGAAGTTTGCCGCGCAGGCGATCAAGAAGATCGGCGAGATCGGCTGGAAGCCGGTTCACTTCCTCAACAACGTCTCGGGTTCGGTCGGCACAGTGATGAAGCCGGCGGGCCTGGAGAATTCCCAGGATATCATCTCGTCGAACTACCTGAAGGATCCGACCGACGCGCAGTGGAAGAACGACGCGGCGATGAAGGCCTGGAACGAGTTCCTCGACAAGTATTATCCGGAAGCCAACCGCGCCGACGCCTCGGTGATGTACGGATACATCGTCGCACAGGGGCTGGTGCATGTGCTGAAGGCCTGCGGTGACAACCTCACCCGCGAGAACGTCATGAAGCAGGCGGCCAGCATCAAGGACTTCGAGCCTGGCGGCCTGCTGCCGGGCGTCAAGGTCAATACCTCGGCGACCGACTTCGCCCCGCTTTCCCAGCTCCAGTTGCAGCGCTTCAAGGGTGAGACCTGGGAGCTGTTCGGCGAGATCCTGAACGGCGACGTCGGCGGTTGATCGCTTAATCCTATCGGCCGATAGGCAAAGCCAACACCCCCGCGGGGCGCGCCTCGCGGGGGTTTTCTTTTGCGCGGATAAATCGGATAACGGCCTCCCGCCTTTCGAACTTGGACCCGTGAACGCGATGACCGACCGACGCTCTCTCCTGCGCGCGATTTTCGATGCGGCAGTGGCCGCAGCGCATCCCGATGTGGTGCTCGGCCGCCACCTGCCGCCCTCCCCGCCGAAGGGCCGGGTGATCTGCCTTGCTGCCGGCAAGGGCGCGGCGGCAATGGCCGTGAGCGCCGAGCGGCATTACCTCGATGCGCAAAAACTTGATCCGGCCCGGCTGGTCGGACTTGCCACCACCCGCCATGGTCATGGGCTGCCGACGCGACGGATCAAGGTGATCGAGGCCGGCCATCCCGTCCCCGATGAAGCCGGGCTGAAAGCCGCCGACGATACGCTGCGGCTGGCGGCAGAGGCGACCGCCGATGACCTGTTGCTGGTGCTGCTCACCGGCGGCGGCTCGGCCAACTGGATCGCCCCGGCCGAGGGTGTCTCCTTTGCGCAAAAGCAGCAGGTCAACCGCGCGCTGCTGCGCTCCGGCGCGCCGATCGGCGAGATGAACATCGTTCGAAAGCATCTGTCGCGCATCAAGGGCGGGCGCCTGGCGCGCGCGGGCCAGCGCGCCGCCGAGATCGTGACGCTCGCCATCTCGGACGTGCCGCATGACGATCCCTCCGCGATCGCCTCCGGCCCCACCGTGCCCGATCCCAGCACGCTGGCGGATGCGCGCGCCATCGTCGCGAAATACAGTCTTGCCATCGACGACGCGGTGCGCCGAGCGCTCGACGATGTCAGGAACGAAAGCTGCAAGCCGGGCGATCCAGCCTTCGCCCGCGCGCGCTTCGAGCTGCTCGCCAAGCCCGGCGCCTCGCACGAGGCCGCGGTGAAGGTGGCAAAGGATGCGGGCTATGAGACCATCGCGCTCGGCGCCGATCTCGAAGGCGAGGCCCGCGAAATTGCCGCCGAGCACGCGCGGATGGCGCTGAAGGCGCGGGCCGAAGGCAAGCGCATGGCGATTCTTTCCGGCGGCGAGCTGACCGTCACCGTGCGCGGCAATGGCCGCGGCGGTCCCAACCAGGAATATGCGCTGGCGCTGGCAGGGCTGTTGAAGGATACGCCCGGCATTGCTGCGCTTGCGGCCGACACCGACGGCGCCGATGGCGGCGCCGGCAGCGCATCCGATCCAGCCGGTGCAATGATCGATGCGGCGACGTTTACAAAGATGAAATCGCTCGGTCTCGATCCCCAGGCCTATCTCGCCAACAACGACGCGACCGGTTTCTTCGTCCAGACCGGCGATCTGCTGCTCACCGGCCCGACGCTGACCAACGTCAATGACGTCCGGGTGATCCTGGTGGATTAGCGATCTGGTGGAGCAGCCGCAGGCTCCCCCCGTCGTTACGAGGACCGAAGCGACGAAGCAATGACGGCTGAGCGTGCCGTGCTGCTTCCGCGCATCCGAAGAACTACCGAGATTTTAACGCTTTGTTCAGCGCGTTCGCAGGAAATCGCCGGGATTTGCGGCAGTCCAAAGGTGCATTTCACCGACGCTGGTTTGTAATGGCGCTCGCCTGACGAAGGGGAACGCCGCGAATGGCGACGGGAAACGCCATATGACCGACCGCGAGCAACCGGCCACCGAAGCGGAGCCTGCGAGCCTGCAGTCACGGCTCGAGGAGGCTATCCATAACCTGTCTCTCGGCATCGTCATTTTCGACGAGAATCGCAAGGTCGTGTTCTGCAACCGCCGCTACATGGAAATGTACGGGCTTTCGCCCGAGCAGGTGAAGCCGGGAACGCCGACCAGCACGCTGATCCAGCATCGGCTGAACCTCGGCCTGAAGGTCAGGGTGTCGCACGACGACTACATCCGTGAGCGGGTCGGCCGTGACATCGCGCTCGACACCACGGTGCAGGAATTCACCGACGGGCGGATCATCGCCTACACCGTCCGTCCGCTGCCCGATGGCGGCGGCATCGCCACCCATGAAGACATCACCGAGCGCGAGGAACTCAACGCCCGTCTGAAGCAGCAATACGAGCTCGTCAGGGAACAGGAAGAAGCGCTGCGCATCCGGAACTTCCAGTTCGACACTGCGATCAACAACATGTCGCAGGGCCTGTGCTTCTTCGACTCCGACTACAAGCTTATCGTCTGCAACGATCGCTTCACCGAGATGTACGATATTCCGGCCGACCGCGTCGGATCGGGCACGCCGCTGACCGAGATCGTCGATCTTCGCTATGAAGCAGGCAGCTTTCCCGCCATGTCGCGGGAAGAATACATGCGCTGGCGCACCGATGTCGCGGTATCCAACGAAGCCAAGGACAGCATCGTCGAGCTGATGAACGGCAAGACGTTCAAGATCCGCCATCGCCCGATGCCGAACAGCGGCTGGGTCGCCACCCACGAAGATATCACCGAGCAGCGGCGGGCCGAGGTCAAGATCGAGCACATGGCGCATTACGATGCGCTGACTGATCTGGCCAACCGGGCGCTCCTCAACGAGCGGCTGGAACAGGCGCTTGCCCACTTCCACGGCGGGCAGATGGTGGCGGTGCATCACCTCGACCTCGACCAGTTCAAGGCCGTCAACGACACCCTCGGCCATCACGCCGGCGACGAGTTGCTCAAGACCGTCGCCGACCGCCTGCGTGGCCTGGTGCGCGAGACCGATACCATCGCGCGGATGGGAGGCGACGAATTCGTCATCGTCCAGGCGCCGATATCGGATCCAGCCGAAGCGACCACGCTCGCACAGCAGATCATTGCCTGGATCAGCGAACCCTATGAGATCGACGGCCAGCAGGCACTGGTCGGCACCAGCATCGGCATTGCGGTCAGCCCTGGCGACGGCGACGCGCCCGACAGGCTGCTGCGAAATGCCGACCTTGCGCTCTACCGCGCCAAGGGCGACGGCCGCGGCACGCTCCGCTTCTTCGAGCCCGTCATGGACGAGCAGATGCAGGCGCGCCGCATCATGGAGCAGGACCTGCGCAAGGCGCTGCCGGCGGGCGAATTCGAGCTCTATTACCAGCCGGTCGTCAATCTGGAGAGCAACGAGATCAGCGGCTTCGAGGCGCTGATCCGCTGGAATCGCCCGGAAGCCGGACAAGTGCCGCCCTCGATCTTCATTCCGCTGGCGGAAGAGATCGGCTTCATCGTGCCGCTCGGTGAATGGGTGATCCGCGAGGCCTGCCTGGCGGCGGCAAGATGGCCTGACCATCTCAACGTCGCCGTCAATATTTCGGCGGCGCAGTTCCGCGGTTCCAGCCTGATGCCGGTGATCGTCAATGCGCTGGCGGCCTCCGGACTGCACCCGACGCGGCTCGAGATCGAGATCACCGAGACGGTGTTGCTGCAGGACCGCGAGGCGACGCTGGCGATACTGCACCAGCTGCGCGCGCTCGGCATCCGCATCGCCATGGACGATTTCGGCACCGGCTATTCCTCGCTGACCTATCTGCAGTCATTCCCGTTCGACAAGATCAAGATCGACCGCTCCTTTGTGAAGGACATCACGGAGAATGCCGGCTCGCTCTACATCGTGCGCGCGGTGGCCGCGCTGGCGAACGGCATGGGCATGGCGGCGACCGCCGAGGGCGTCGAGACCAGGGAGCAGCTCGACAAGATTGCTGCCGTCGGCTGCACGGAGATGCAGGGATATCTGTTCAGCAAGCCGCTGCCGATGGCCGAGATTGAGCGGCTGTTCCTGTCGCGGCTGCCGAAGCGGGAAGATCCCGAGAGCGCAGCGGTCGCCTGAGGGCCGCTCAGAACTCCCGCGCGATCTTCGCGAGCATGTCCAACAGCGCGGCGCGATTGGCGGGGCCGAGCAGCTCGTTGAGCCGCGCCTCGTGCTTGGAGGCGACCAGCTTCTTGGCGCGCGCCAGCACGGTGCGGCCCTTCTCGGTCAGCACCAGGATGTGCGAGCGGCGGTCGTTGGTCGAGCGCATCCGCGCGCAAAGCTCGCGGCTTTCGAGGCCATCCAGCATCGCCACGAAATTCGGCCGGAGGATGCCGAGCGTGTTGGCGATCTCGGTCTGGTTGCGGCCCGGGTTCTGGTCGAGCAGCAGCAGCACGGAAAACTGCGCCGGCGTCAGCTGCAGCGGGGCGACGCAATTGAGGAAGTCCTCGAAGACTTTCAGCTGCGCGCGCTTCAGCGAATAGCCGAGGAGTTCCGAGAGCTCGCCCAGCTGCAACGCGGCGGTCTCCTCATTGCCCTCGCCGTTCTCCTTGCGGGGCGAACGGGCAGACCTTCCGGCGTCATCACCTGCGGTCTTTGAAACAGTCATCGCTCGAAGCTCGCAATCCCGCTAGGAATAACCTCAGGGATTTTCAGGCCCCGGGCGACCCATTGGGCCTTGAGGTTATAATTGATAATTGTTATTCAATATATCAAATGCCGGTAACTTTCAACCGGTGAAATGAAATGGGATGGCTGGGCGGACCTGTCGGCCCGGTCCGGAGGCGTCAAGGGGGAGCGTCCGGTTGAATACGACAATCATGCTGTTCCTGATCCAGGACGGCATCACCAACGGCGCGATTTACGCACTGCTCGGACTGGCGCTGGTGCTGGTGTTCGCGGTCACTCGCGTCATCCTGATTCCGCAGGGCGAATTCGTCACCTATGGCGCGCTGAGCTACGCAATGCTGTGCGCAGGCCATGTGCCGGGCACGGTCTGGCTGGCGCTGGCCATGGGCATCGTCGCCTTCGCGCTTGATCTGTTCGCCGCCCGCCGTGCGCTGCATCTGAAGAAGATCGGCCGCAGCCTCGCGCTCAACGTCGCCTTTCCCGCCGCCATTCTTGCGGCCACCTATCTCATCGTCGGCCCCAAAACGCCGATCGCGGTGAATATCGTGCTGGCGCTTCTGATCGTCGCGGCGATCGGCCTCTTCCTCTATCGCCTCGCCTTCCAGCCGCTGGCGCACACCTCCGTGCTGGTGCTGCTGATCGCTTCGGTCGGCTGCCATCTGGCCCTGCAGGGACTTGGCCTCGTCTTCTTCGGCGCCGAAGGCCTGCGCGGCCCGCCACTGTCGACCGCCGCCTTCACCGTGGGCGATTTGCGCTTCACTGGCCAGAGCATTGCGGTCTATGTCGTCACGGTCGCCTTCATCGTCGCGCTGTGGCTGTTCTTCGGCGCCACGCTGACGGGCAAGGCGCTGCGCGCCACTGCCGTCAACCGCCTTGGGGCGCGCCTCGTCGGTATCCGCACCACGCTGTCAGGCCAGATTGCCTTCCTGCTGGCGTCCGTGATCGGCGCCATCTCCGGCATCCTGATCGTGCCGATCACCACGCTCTACTACGACACCGGGTTCCTGATCGGCCTGAAGGGCTTTATCGCCGCGATCATCGGCGGCTTGGTGAGTTATCCCTTGACCGCCATCGCCGCACTGATCGTCGGCACGGTCGAGGCGTTCTCCTCGTTCTATGCCTCCAATTTCAAGGAAGTCATCGTGTTCACCCTAATCATCCCCGTGCTGGTGCTGCGCTCGCTCGCCGCGCCCGCGGTCGAGGAAGAGGGAGACTGACGCGATGATGAACCGCTGGCCCGTCTTCGTCTTTGCCTTCGTGATGGCGGCGATCCCGCTCATCCCAGGCGTGCCGCCATTCTGGATCGTGCTCCTGGACAATATCGGCCTTGCCGCGCTGGTCGCGATGGGGCTGGTGCTGCTCACCGGTGTGGGCGGCCTCACCTCGTTCGGGCAGGCCGCCTTCTGCGGCTTCGGCGCCTACACCACGGCGGTGCTGAGCACGGCCTATGGCGTGTCGCCCTGGCTGAGCCTGCCGGCTTCGCTCGTCGTGAGCGGCATCGCCGCCGTGATCCTCGGCCTCATCACCGTGCGTCTCTCCGGTCACTATTTGCCGCTCGGCACCATCGCCTGGGGCATCGGCCTGTTCTATCTCTTCAGCAAGCTCGAATTCATCGGCCGCAATGACGGCATCTCCAACATTCCGCCGCTGTCGATCGGCGAATTGCGAATGCTCAAGCCGGATACGATCTATTTCGTGATCTGGATCGCCGTGCTTATCTCGGCCGTGCTGACCATGAACCTGCTGGATTCCCGCACCGGCCGCGCCATCCGGGCGCTGCGCCGCGGACATATCGCCGCCGAAGCGTTCGGCGTGCACACGCCGCGCGCCAAGCTCCTGGTCTTCATCTACGCCGCCGTGCTCGCCGGGCTCTCCGGCTGGCTCTATGCGCATTTCCAGCGCGCCGTCACGCCGACGCCGTTCAGCGCGCATGCCGGCATCGAATATCTCTTCATCGCCGTGGTCGGCGGCGCCGGCTATGTCTGGGGCGGCGTGCTCGGCGCCGGGATTGTCGTGATCCTGAAGGAAATGCTGCAGAGCTATCTGCCGTACATTTTCGGCGGCAAGGCGCAGCTCGAGACCATCGTGTTCGGCATCCTTTTGGTGCTGCTGCTTCAGCTCGCGCCATCGGGGGTCTGGCCCTTGCTGACGTCGTGGCTGCCGTTCAGGTTCGGCCGCAAGCATCCCGACACCACCCTCACCTTGCCCGGGCGTGCGCGCTCGCCGACCGAGCCCTCCGTGCTGTTGCATATCGATAAGGCGCGGAAAGTGTTCGGCGGCGTGATTGCGGTTAACGACGTCAGCTTTGACGTGCAGGCGCGAGAAATCGTTGCGCTGATCGGTCCCAACGGCGCCGGCAAGAGCACGACCTTCAACCTGATCACGGGTGTGCTGACCACGACGGGCGGCGGCATCTCCTTCCTCGGCAAGCATGTCGACAACGCGCCGCCGCAGGAGATCGTCAAGCTCGGCATCGCGCGCACCTTCCAGCACGTCAAGCTGGTGCCGGACATGACCGTGCTGGAAAACGTCGCGATCGGCGCGCATCTGCGCGGGTCGTCCGGCGCCATCTCCAGCATGCTGCGGCTCGACCGTGCCGACGAAGCAAAATTGCTGGCGGAGGCGACGCGGCAGATCGAGCGCGTCGGGCTCGGCGACCAGATCGATCAGCTCGCAGGCTCGCTCTCACTCGGCCAGCAACGCATCGTCGAGATCGCCCGCGCGCTCTGCGTCGATCCGGTGCTGCTGCTGCTCGACGAGCCAGCCGCGGGCCTGCGTCACATGGAGAAGCAGCGGCTTGCGGCGCTGCTGCGCCAGCTGCGCGACGGCGGCATGTCGGTGCTGCTGGTCGAGCACGACATGGGCTTTGTGATGGATCTCGCCGATCGCGTCGTGGTGCTCGATTTCGGCACCAAGATCGCGGAGGGCACCCCCGGCGCAATCAAGACCAACCCCGATGTGATCAAGGCCTATCTCGGAGCCGTGGCATGAACGCGCTGTTATGGGTCAACGATGTGCACATTGCCTACGGCAAGGTCGAGGCCGTCCGCGGCGTTTCGCTCGAGGTTGCCGACAACGAGATCGTCACCATCATCGGCGCCAATGGCGCGGGAAAAAGCACGCTGCTCAACGCGGTGATGGGCGTGCTACCGCTGAAGGGCCGCGTCGGCTTTGTCGGCGAAGATATGGCGCGGCTCGAGATCGAGGACCGCGTCGCGCTGGGGCTGAGCCTGGTCCCGGAGCATCGCGAGCTGTTCGCGACCATGAATGTCGAGGACAATCTGCAGCTCGGCGCTTTCCGCGTTGCCAAGGCCACTGCCGCGCAGTCGTTCGAGCGCGTCTACACGCTGTTTCCGCGGCTAAAGGAGCGGCGCAAGCAGCTCGCAGGCACGCTCTCCGGCGGCGAGCAGCAGATGCTTGCGATGGGCCGCGCCCTGATGGGCGCGCCGCGCCTCTTGATGCTGGACGAGCCGAGTCTTGGCCTCGCGCCAATCATCGTCGCCGACATCTTCCGCACCATCGGCGAACTTCGCGCTGCCGGCGTCTCCGTGCTGCTGGTGGAGCAAAACGCGCAGGCCGCGCTGAAGATCGCCGACCGCGCCTACGTCATGGAGCTCGGCGAGTTCGTGCTGTCAGGCACGGCGCAGGCGATCGCGGCCAACAACCGCGTCGCCGCGAGCTACCTCGGCTTCCAGCACGAAGGCGCCAGCGCGGTCTAGCCCGCCACTTGCAGTTTTGGCACCCGTGCGCTCAACTTTACCCTCCCCATCCAGGGGAGGGTAAGAAAGAAGCCGGCCCCTTTCCGGAGGCCGGCCTGCTCGTCGCTTATGGTGAGCCTCACTTCACCATCTGGTACTTGCCGTCCTTCACTGTCAGCAGGATGCGGGCGCGATCGTCGACGCCGTAGCGGTCCTTTTCGGTGAAGTTGTAGACACCCTGGCTCGCGGCGATTTCGCGCTCGGTGAGCAGCGCTTGGCGGATCGCTTCGCGGAACTCCGGCGTGCCGGGCTTGGCCTTCTTCAGCGCCACCGGCACCACGCGCTCCAGCACCAGAAACGCATCGTAGGAGTGACCGGCGAACTGGCTGCGGCTGTTGGGGCCGTACTTGGCTTCATACTGCTTGTTGAGCGCAAGGCCCGGCTTCTTGGTCAGCGCGCTTTCGGGCTGGTCTTCGGGATCCATCACCGGACCGGACGCCATCAGCACGCCTTCCGCAGCGGGCCCCGCGATGCGGATGAAGTCCATGCTGGCAGCGCCATGGGTCTGGTAGATCAGGCCCTTGTAGCCGCGATCGCGCAGCGTGGTCTGGGGCAAGGCGGCAGCGGTGCCGGAAGCACCGACCAGGATCGCGTCGGGATTGGCGGCAACCAGCTTCAGCGCCTGGCCGGCAACCGAGGTATCCGGACGCGCAAAGCGCTCCTCGGTGACGATGCTGATGCCCATCGGCACGGCCTGGTTCTTCAGGTCGTTGAACCAGAGATCGCCGTAGGAGTCAGAATAGCCGATATAGCCGATGGTCTTGACGTTGTTCTTCTTCATGTGGTCGTACATGACCTTGCCGACGATCGGAATCGGCTGCGGCATCGCGACCGACCATTTGGCGCGCTCCGGCGTGATCGGGAATGGCGCGAGGCCAAGATGCGGAATGCCGGCCTCGTTGGCGACGTTGGCCACCGCAATGCTCGACGGCGTGGTCGAGGAGCCCATGATGATGTCCGCCTTGGACTCCGTCACGAAGCGGCGAGTATTGGTGGTCGCCGTGGTGGGATCGCCGGCATCATCCAGCACGATCACCTTGAGCGGCACGCCGCCGATTTCCTTGGCGACGAATTCCAGCGAGTTGCGCTCGGGAATCCCGAGCGCCGCAGCCGGGCCTGTGGTGGAAATCGAGATGCCGATGACGATCTCGTTGGTCTGCGCAAGCGCCGCACATGGCAGCGCCAGCACGGTTGCGACCGCGGCGGATAGCAGGAACTTCTTCATTAACTCCTCCCTTGGACGTTATCCTTGTTAGAACAAACCAAACGTGGGGGTTCAGCCCCTTCTTAGAACATGATCCGGAAAAGTGGAAACCGGTTTTCCGATAAGATCATGTTCAACCAAAACCAATCGATGCGGTGCTGTACGTCAGCCCCGCGTGAACTTGTCGATGATCTCCTGCGGCATGGGCGCGGATTTCAGCTTGTCGGGATCGTCAGGATGCTTGCCGACGAGGACGCGGGTCTCCCACGCCTCGATCGCCAGCGCATCCTTCTTGAACACCTTGTGCACCACCTCGAAGCTCGAGCGCTTGAATCCCTCGATCCGGCTTTCGATTCTGATCCAGTCGCCGTGGGTGGACGGGATGTAGAATTTCGCCCGCGTGTCCA
This sequence comes from Bradyrhizobium sp., assembly GCA_035278345.1. Taxonomy (GTDB): domain Bacteria; phylum Pseudomonadota; class Alphaproteobacteria; order Rhizobiales; family Xanthobacteraceae; genus Bradyrhizobium. Next base: position 15,305 of record DATEJC010000511.1, read on the forward strand.
CCATGGGAATGCCCACCAGGCCGTATTTGTGCACGAGGTCCTGCTTGGAATAGCCGGCTGCCTCGAACATGATCGAAGTCGAGTCGTCGAACATCGCGAAGTAGCGTGGGTAGTAGACGATGTTGGCGGGGTCGCAATCGCCCCACTGAATCTGCACGTCGCGCCGATTGACGAACATGCGTTTACCTCAGCGCGGCGCCATGCGGAGTGCGCCATCAAGCCGCACCACTTCGCCATTCAGATAGGGGTTGTCGATCATGTGCGCGGCGAGCGAGGCGAACTCGTCGGCCGAGCCCAGCCGGCGCGGAAACGGGATCGCGGCCGCAAGCGAATCCTGCGCCTCCTGCGGCAAATTGGCGAGCAGCGGCGTAAGGAAAAGGCCGGGCGCGATGGTGAGCACGCGGATGCCGAACTGCGCCAGCTCGCGCGCGATCGGCAGCGTCATGCCGACGATGCCGCCCTTGGAAGCGGAGTACGCCGCCTGCCCAATCTGGCCGTCATAGGCGGCAACGGAGGCGGTGTTGATGACCACGCCGCGCTCGCCGGTCGCAAGCGGCTCGAGCTTCGACATCGCCGCTGTGGCAAGCCGGATCATGTTGAAGGTGCCATTGAGGTTGACCTGGATCACCCTGTCGAAATCGGCGAACGGCATCGGACCTTCCTTGCCGATCACGCGCTTGGCAACGCCAATGCCGGCACAGTTCACCAGCACGCGAGCGGGGCCGTGCGCCTTCTCGGCCGCGGCAACCGCAGCTTCGGCGGAAGCCGCATCCGCAACGTTACAGGTGACTGCAACGCCCTTGATCTCGGCGGCGACGGCCTCTGCCAGCTTGGTATTGAGGTCGCACACCGCGACCTTCGCTCCCAGCGACGCCAACCGCCGCGCGGTCGCAGCGCCCAATCCCGAAGCGCCTCCGGTGACGAGGGCGGCCTGATCCTTCAACTGCATGTCTTTCTCCCTGACAAACTCTGGCTTAGGCGAGCGCGATGACCTGCGCCGGCGGGTTCCTGTCGTAAAGCGCCTCGATCAGCGCGGCGCGATGCTCCAGCACCGCGCGTTGATTGATTGATCCCTTGTCGGTGACCTCGCTGCGGTCGATCGACAGCGGCGTGTCGAGCAGCACCGCACGGGTGATGCGCGTCGACGAGCCGGTGGCGGTGGCAAGAAACTTGACGAGGCGCTCGCGGAAAGCGGCGCGCACCAGCGGATCGGCGGCAACGGCAGCGAGGTCGTCATGCGGCAGCCCCGGATTGATCAGCCGGCAGCCGTCGAGGTCGAGCACGACCAGCGCCGAAATCTCGTCGCGGTTGATGCCGGCGATGACGACGTCGCGCACCAGCGGCGCGCAGGCCGCAACAAAGCGCGCGCGCAACGGACCGACAGACACCCAGGTGCCGCTGGCAAGCTTGAAGTCCTCGCCGATACGGCCATCGAAATCGAAACCCGCGTCGAAATCGTCGGGGTCAGCCGGCCTCAGCGCATCGCCGAGCTTGTAAAAGCCCTCCTCGTCGAACGCGGCCGCGGTGAGGTCGGGCTTGCGCCAATAGCCCGGCATCACGTTCGGCCCCTTGGCGCGCACCTCGAGCTTGCCGTTGTTCGGCAGCAGCTTGGCGTCATTGCCTGAAACCGGAAGCCCGACATGGCCGGAGCGGCTGGTGACGGGATTGACCGACATGAAGAACGGCGCGGTCTCGGTGGCGCCCAGCCCCGTCAGCATCGGCACGCGATAACCCTTGGCCTGCACCGCAAGCTCATCGAGGCTGTTCCAGACGAACGGCGACAGCGCCGCCCCCGAGAAGAACATCGCGTGCAGCCGACCGAAAAATTTCTCGCGCAACGCCGCATCGTCGCGCAAATAGGGCAGCAGCGATTCATAGCCCTTGGGCACATTGAAATAGACCGTCGGCGAAATCTCGCGGAGATTCTTCACGGTCTCCTCGATGCCGCCGGGCATCGGCTTGCCCTCGTCGAGATACATCGAGCCGCCATTGTACAGCGTCAGCCCGATATTGTGGTTGCCGCCAAAGGTGTGATTCCACGGCAGCCAGTCGACGATGACGGGCGGCTCGTCCTTCAGGAAGGCCAGCGTCTCGCGCAGCATCACCTGGTTGGCGCAGATCATGCGCTGGGTGTTGATGACGGCCTTGGGATTGCCTGTCGAGCCCGAGGTGAGCAGGAACTTTGCGATCGTGTCCGGGCCGATCGCGGCATGCGCGGCGTCGAGCTCAGGGTGAATCGGTGTCGCCATGAGTTCAGCGAGCACGGTCACTGTGCGGCCGGGTACCGCACCGAAGGAGGCGGCGATCTCCGTCCCCAGCGACACATTCGCCGCCAGCGCGTCGGCGAACTTGTCGGCGTCGTCGGCGAATACGAGACCGGGGGTCAAGAGGGCGATGACATAGCTGAGCTTGCCGTAGTCCCTGGAAATCAGCGAATAGGCCGGGGAGACCGGGCAGAAGGGAATGCCGGCGTAGAGCGCGCCGAAGGCGAGCAGCGCGTGGTCGATCGAATTGCCGGAGAGGATCACGACCGGCCGCTCGGCAGAGAGCCCGCGCGCGAGCAACGCGGAGGCGATGTGGCGGCTTGATACCAACAGCTCCGCATAGGTGATCTCGCGCCAGCCGCCGCTCTTGTTGCGCTCTGCCATGAACACGCGGTTTGGCTCGGCCGCGGCCCAATGTTGCAGGCGGTCGGTAATGCGGACGGGATAGTCGCCGAGCGGCGTCTTCGGGCGCAGATAGATGGTGCCGTCGGCACGGCGCTCGACATTCACGGCGGGCGTGCCGAAGGAGATCGGGCGCAGCGGATGGCTCGAGGCGCCGCCTGCACCGCTATCGACCGCCGACGTGGAAGGTTTCGCGCTCATTTACCCGGCTTCACCTTGGCGGTCTTGTGGTCGAGGAAGGCGCGGATGCGGCGTTTTGCTTCCTTGTCGCTCTGCGCCACCGTCGCCATCAGCGATTCCATCAGAAGTCCGGTCTGCGGATTGGCCTCCGCGATCATCGGCAGCGCCTGCAGCACCGCGAAGTTTGTCAGCGGGGCATTCGCGGCCACGCGCTCGGCAAGTTCCAGCGCCTTGGCAAGCGCTCCGCCCGGCTCGGTCAGATATTGCGAGAAGCCATAGGACGCGCCCTCGGTCGCGGAGTAGACGCGGCCGGTCAGCATCATGTCCACCATGCGCGGCACGCCGATCAGCCGCGGCAGCCGTACCGATCCGCCGCCGCCGACAAAGATGCCGCGCTGACCCTCGGGCAGCGCGAAATAGGCCGACGGTTCGGCGACGCGGATATGCGCAGCGCAGGCAAGCTCCAGCCCGCCGCCGATCACCGCGCCCTGCAGCGCCGCGATCACCGGCACGCGGCTGTACTGGATGCGGTCGAACACGCGGTGCCACATCTGCGAATGCAGCAGGCCTCCGGTCGCATCGTGGTCGGTGAGTTCGGAGAGATCGAGGCCGGAGGAGAAGTGGTCGCCGACGCCATGGATCACCACCGCGCCGATGTCGTCGGGCAGCGCGGCGAAGCAGTCTCCGATCTCGAGAATAATGCCGTCATTGAGCGCATTGCGCTTGGCGGGCCGGTTCAGGCCCACCGCAAGCACCGCGCCCTTCTGCTCGATCTTCAGCAAGTCGGATTGACCCGCGTTTGCGGCGGGGACGGCGTTTCCCATGGGGTTATTGGTTCCGTTTAAGAATAGTTATATTCTATAACGAATATCGCGAGTGTCAACCGCGATCGTCATTGCGACGGGGTAGCCGCCTACATCACCTGATGGACGTCGATCACCACCCGGTCCGCATGCCGGGCGGCGGAGGCGACGAAGATGTGCTGCATCAGCCAGCGGTATTGTTCGGCGCCGGTTTCGAATTTCGGCACCGTGCGGAAATAGATCAGTTTCGGATCGACCGGCTCGCCGCGCTTCAGCTTTTGCAGCAGCTCCACAGGCCCGAAACGGATGCCCTTGTTCTCGACATAGACCACCGCGCCGTCGTCGGT
>DATEJC010000512.1:0-7847 GCA_035278345.1 Bradyrhizobium sp.
CCGCCGAACACGCGCTGCCAGCTCGTCTTCGGACTGCTGCCGCGGAACAGGTTCACCTCGAGCTGTTCGAGATCGAGAATGGAGAGCAGGTCGATCAGGCTTTTGGACATATGTTTCCCTTCGTCATTCCGGGGCATGCGAAGCATGAACCCGGAATCTCGTGCCAATCATCTCCAGATTCCGGGTTCGACACTGCGTGTCGCCCCGGAATGACGGGGTAGCCCCCTTGTTTGGTGAACCTGTTTCGCCCAGCTATAATCCCATCGCAAGAGTTATGAGTACGTAAGGTCTCCATGACGACACAGCGAAGCATTGTCATTTGCGGCGGGGCGTTTGCCGGACTGGCGCTGGCGCTGGCGCTGCGCCAGGGGCTGGGGCCGGATATTCCCGTCATTGTCGCCGATCCGGCGCTGTCGCAGCGGCCGAGCCGTGACCCGCGCGCGACCGCCATCGTCGCCGCTTGCCGGCGGCTGTTCGAGGCGCTTGGCGTCTGGGACGAAGTCGCGCCAAACGCGCAGCCGATCCTCGACATGGTCGTCACGGACTCGCAGCTCGCCGACGCCACGCGACCGGTGTTTTTGACCTTCGCCGGCGATGTCGAGCCGGGCGAGCCCTTTGCGCATATGGTGGAGAACCGCAATCTGATCGATGCCTTGGCCGCGCGCGCCGAGGCTGCCGGCGTCGATCTGCGCGCCACCGCGGTCAACGGCTATGAGGCGGGCGTTGACGGCATCGATGTCGCGCTGGCGGATGGCAGCACCATTGCTGCGAGCCTTTTGGTTGCCGCTGACGGCGCGCGCTCGAAATTGCGCGAGCGGGCGGGCATTGCCACGCATGGCTGGGAATACGATCAATCCGGCATCGTCGTCACCGTTGGCCACGAGCGCGATCATCACGGCCGCGCCGAAGAGCATTTCCTGCCCGCTGGTCCCTTCGCAATCCTGCCACTGACCGGAAAACGTTCCTCGCTGGTGTGGACGGAGACGCGTGGCGAGGCCGCGCGAATCACCGCGCTGAGCGAGGAAGAATTTCATGCGGAGCTCGAACAGCGCTTCGGCCTGCATCTCGGCGAGATCAAGGCGCTCGACAAGCCGCGCGCCTTCCCGCTCGGTTATTTCGTCGCGCGCTCCTTCATCGCCGACCGCCTGGCATTGGTCGGCGACGCTGCGCATGTGATCCATCCGATTGCGGGGCAGGGGCTCAATATGGGCCTGAAGGATGTTGCAGCGCTTGCCGAAGTTGTCGTCGACGCCGCGCGCCTCGGCATGGATCTTGGGCAAGCCGACGTGCTCGAGCGCTATCAGCGCTGGCGCCGCTTCGACACCATGGCGATGGGGGTTGCGACCAATTCGCTGAACCTGCTGTTCTCCAACGAGTCGAAGTTGCTGCGCGCGGTGCGCGACATCGGCCTCGGCCTCGTCGACCGCACCCCGCCGTTGAAAAACCTGTTCATCCGCCAGGCCGCCGGTCTCACCGGTGAAGTGCCGCGGCTGTTGAAGGGCGAGGCGTTGTAGGCGGCGCCGTCATTGCGAGCGAAGCGAAGCAATCCAGCTTCCTTCGTCGCGGACAAGAAAGCGGGATTGCTTCGTCGCGGAGCCTGTCATCGGGCGCGCGTTCGCGCGACCCGTTGGCTCCTCGCAATAACGAAGTCTATGGCTAGTCGATCTTCCGCGCCTCTTCCGGCAGCATGATCGGGATGCCGTCGCGGATAGGGTAGGCGAGTTTTGCGGAGCGGGAGATCAGCTCCTGCCTGGCGGCGTCGAACTCCAGCGGGCCCTTGGTCAGAGGGCAGACCAGGATCTCCAGCAGCTTTGGGTCGACGCTGGATTCGGGGCGCTCGGGCTGCGCATTCATCAATTAAATCTCCAAATCTCTGCCACGCTCTAGCACATCCCCTTGCACTGCGTAACGTGGCTAGCGTGCGACAATTCGCAGGAGTTCGTCGAGGACATCCTTCTGCTTGTCCTGCGCGAGCTGCTGGTCCGACAGGGCGTAGCCGAAGAACGCCCAAAACAGGATTTGCGCACGGGCGCGGGCGACCTCCTCGGCAAGGCCGGTCTGCCTGAGAAGGCTTTCGATGTAGTCGAGCCGGCGGCGGTCCACGGCCACGAGCGCAGCGCGCGCCCGCACGTCGTTTGCCGCCCAGCTTCGTACCGCTTTCTCCAGCGTAAGCTTGCGGCCGAAGGTCAGCCGCAGCAGCACGGCGAGCGGGTCCTCGCCCTTGTCGTTCTCCTTGGCCGCCTCGACGCCAGCAATGATTTGCTCTGTGGCGATCTCGCGCCAGCGCTCGAGGATCGCGGCGTGGAAGGCGCCGATATCGGCAAAATGCCAATAGAAGCTGCCGCGCGAGACTCCCATGGCCTTTGCCAGCGGCTCGGCCTTCAGCGCCGTGAAGCCGCTCTTTGACAGCGTCTTCAGGCCGAGATCGACCCAGTCCTGCGCGGAAAGCTGATCGGCCATGGTTCCCTGCCCCGTTATCTCTCACCATACACAACTGTATTGACAGATGCCAGCGCGATGCCATATATCCATACAGTACTGTATGGATACGGACGGAGGTTCCGATGCGCGATCTTCTGCTGCAGGGCGCGGGCATCATCGCAATCCTGGTCAGCATCGCTCACGGCGTGCTCGGCGAGACCAGGGTGTTTGCGCACGCCACCGTCGAGCCGCCGCGGCTGCGCACGCTGCTGCGGCTGGTCTGGCAGGCCGGCACCATCGCCTGGATCGCCGGTGGCGTGCTGTTGATCGCAGCACCCTGGATGGGATCGGACGCGGCGCGGCACTGGATCATCGCGACGCTTGCAGTCGTGTTCGGCTTCGCCGCCATCGCCAATGCACTGGCCCTGCGAAAGGTACATCTCGGCTGGATCGGGATGAGCGCTGTCGTGGCGCTCGCGGTTGCGGGCTACTAGCGGTGCCGCCATGCAGCCGCACGATCGCTCCGATGCCGGCTTCGATCTCTGGTACCTCGCCGCCACCAATGCGTGGGCCAATTTCAATCTGCGCGCAGGCTTCAAAGTGGTCGCGGCCGCAGACGGCGAGGCCGAAATCCGCATGAAGTGGAACGACGGCTTCACGCAATATTCCGGGCATCTCCATGCCGGCATGATCGCGGCTTTGCTCGACACAGCCTGTGGCTTTGCCGCGGCAACGAAGGTCGGTTCGGTGACCGCATCGCATTTTTCAATGAACTGCCTCAGGCCGGCGGTGGGCAGCGCTCTCGTTGCCAAGGGCAAAATGGTGCGCGCCGGGCGCAGGCAGGTTTTCGCCAAGGCGGAGCTTTTTGCCGAAGACGAGCACGGAACGATGTCGCTGGTCGCAACCGGCGAAACCCTCCTCATTCCCACGGGTTGATAGCCACTGAATTCACCTGGGCGCTGGGAACAAACGGAGTTGGACATGACCCTTGTTCTCGTCACCGGAGGAACCGGCCATCTCGGACAAGACCTTGTGGATCGGCTGGTTCAGGCCGGACATCAGGTTCGCCTCTTCGCGCGATCGCGGCGGGCGCGGAACGATGTCGAATGGGCGATCGGCGATCTTGCCACCGGCGAAGGCCTGCCGACCGCGCTGCGCGGCGTGCATACGGTGATCAACGCGGCAACCAATTCGCCGGTCGCGCAACGCGGCGGCTTCCGTCCGGTCGATTTCTTCAAATCGCCTTCCGACGTCGACGCGGAAGGGACGCAGCGCCTGCTGGACCTGTCGCAGCAAGCGTCGGTGCAACACTTCCTCCACGTTTCGATCGTCGGTCTCGATGACACGTCACTACCCTATGCCCGCGTGAAGCTGGCAGGCGAGCGCATGGTCCGCGAGTCCGGCCTGCCATGGTCGGTGGTCCGCGCGACGCCGTTCTACTATCTGCTCGAAAGCATGCTCGCCGGTCTCGCCTGGCTGCCGGTCTGGCCCGTGCCGAAAGCCGACTGCAATCCGGTCGACACCTCCGATGTCGCCGACTATCTCGTGCACTGCGCCTTGGATGGCGGGTGCGGCGAGCGCCCCGAGATCGGCGGCCCCGAGGACCTCAGCCTCGTCGAACTTGCCCGGCAATATCTTGCGGCGCGGGGCACGCATCGCACGATCATGCCGATCCATGTTTCCGAAAAGGCGGCGCGCGGCATGGGCTTTGTCGTGAGCCGAGGCGTGCGCGGGACGTTGTCTTGGAAGGAGTGGCTCAGCCGGCGGTTTGGCGAGGCGCAGGCGGCGGCATGAGATGGAGGAGGGGCTACTGCAGCCCCGGATCGCCGCTGGTGCGTTTCTTGGCGAGATCCATTTCGGTCACGGCGATCAGGATCTCCGCGCGGGTCTTCAGGTCGGGCGCTTCCAGCATCGCCTGCTTTTCGGCGGGGCCGTAGGGCGACATCATCGCGAGCGCATTGACCAGCGCCTCGTTGGGCGCGCTCTCGATGCCTTCCCAGTCTACTTTCAGATTGTTGGCCTTCAGAAAGTCCGTGAGCACGGCGAGCAGCGCCTGGCGGTCGACCGCTTCCTCGCCCTTGCGCGCGGTAAAATCGTCGGCAAAGGCAAAGTAGTCGACCTTGCACTGACGATATGGCGTCAGCACCGACAGCTCCTCGATCACCTTGAAGCGCGATACCCCTGTCAGTTCGAGGATGTAGCGGCCGTCGCCGGTTTCGGCGAGCTGGGTGATACGGCCGACGCAGCCGACGCGGAACAGCACCGGATTCTTGTCGCCGGACGAATGCGTGACGTCGGGCTGGATCATGCCTATCAGGCGATGGCCGTCGCGGAAGGCGTCGTCGACCATGGCGAGATAGCGCGGCTCGAAGATGTTGAGCGGCATCTGGCCGCGCGGCAACAGCAGCGCGCCGGGCAATGGAAACACCGGGATCACCTCGGGCAGTTCGCCGGGTCCGCGATATTCGGCATTGATCGGCATGAGCTGTCCCGGCGCTTGGCCCTTAAGTCTTACGAGAACAGGATCGTCGACAGTTTCTTTCGTCCTTCGACAGTCGCCTCATCGGCGCCGCCCCACGCCTCGAAGAACTGCACCAGCTGCTTGCGCGCGCCGTCGTCGTTCCACTTGCGGTCGCGCCTGACGATCTCGAGCAGTTGCGCGGTCGCCTCGGTGCGCTTGCCTTGCGCGTTCAGCGCGGTGGCGAGATCGAAACGCGCCTGATGATCGAGCGGATTTGCGGCAACTTTCTGTTCCAGCTCGGCGGCGGGCCCGACGGTTTGGGCCTGTTCGGCAAGGTCGACGGCGGCCTGCACGGCCTTGACGCCGGCGTCGTTGCGCTTGGACTCCGGCACCATGCCGAGCGTCTGCTTGGCCTGCTCGATCGCGCCCGTGGTGACATAGCATTTCGCAAGACCTGCAAGGGCTGCGATATTGGTCGAATCGAGCGCCAGCACCTCGGCGTAGATTTGCGCGGCGCCTGCCGCATCGCCGTCGGCCAGTACCGCTTCGGCCTCGCCAAGGATCTCCGCGACATTCGGCTCGCCCGCTGCCGGCACGCCCTTGGTCAGGCGCTCGATGAAGGCGTTGACCTCGCTCTCCGGCACGGCGCCCATGAAACCATCGGCCGGCCTGCCGTTGACGAAGGCGATCACGGCGGGGATCGACTGGATGCCCATCTGTCCGGGGATCGCCGGATGCTCGTCGATGTTCATCTTCACCAGCTTGACCCGGCCCTTGGCATTGCGGACCGCCTTCTCCAGCACGGGGGTGAGCTGGCGGCAGGGCCCGCACCATGGCGCCCAGAAGTCGATCATCACCGGCTGGCGCTTCGACTCTTCGATGACATCCTTCACGAAGGTCTGGGTGGTGGTTTCCTTGATGAGGTCGGGGGCTGCCTGCGGCGCGCCGCCGCCCTGCTCTACGATGGTCACGATGTCCTCGCCTGGTCTTTCGAGATCGGGGGCCGTTCTAGCACGGCTGGGTGCGATGGTTCAGAGGCTGTCACCGGCTAAATGGCGGCTTTGCCGCAAATTTCAATCGGTTCCCGGGACGTCGATGGCAAGCGGGCCGTCGTGGGATGGGAGGCGACCATCGATTGCGAGGCGGCGCAAGCGATCCACCGGCGGGCCGGTTGCGGGAGTCCTTCGAGATCCGGCTCGAATCGCTGCTTGATATCGTGGCTGAGTAGCGGCCAAGTTCCGCCATTCCGGCAAATGGAGCCATTTCGGTGTTGTTTCACCCCGATTCGCGCTTATTTGTTAAGGAAGTCCGGCTATCCAGATCGTTCTGGGCGGCGCCTGGACTGTTGCAATCGCGGTGCGCATTTGGCATAGGTGCGCCGTTGCCGGCGACCAGTCGCCGTCATCTCGGATGCGGGTGTAGCTCAGTGGTAGAGCACGACCTTGCCAAGGTCGGGGTCGAGGGTTCGAGCCCCTTCGCCCGCTCCAGATTTCTTCCGCGCATCACCGTCAAATCCGCACCGCCGCCACGAGCAGGTGCCGCATGACTGCGAGTTCTCTTCTCTTCATTTCCATTTCCCTCGCCGCCGCGTTATCGCTTCACGCCGGTCCGGCGGCGTCTGCCGACATCAAGGTCTTGACCGCGGGCGCGATGAAGTCCGTGGTGCTGGCGCTGCAGGGCGGGTTCGAAGCTGCAAGCGGGCACCATTTGGTGGTCGACAACGATACCGCTGGCGGGCTCGTGAGGCGCATCGAGGCTGGCGAAGCCTTCGACATGGCGATCATCACACCGGCCGCGATCGACACCCTGATCGGAAAGGGCAAGATGGCCGGCGGCAGCCGGGTTGGGATCGCCAAGGTCGGCGTGGGCGTTGCCGTGAAGGAAGGCGCGCCGAAGCCTGACCTCGGCTCGGTCGACGCCTTCAAGCGCGCGCTGATTGCGGCCAGCACCATCGCCTACATCGACCCGGCCTCCGGCGGCTCGAGTGGAATCTATGTGGCGGGCCTCCTGAAGAAGCTCGGCATCGCCGACGAGATCAAGCCGAAGGAACGTCTGCAGGCCGGCGGCTATGTCGCCGAGAAGGTGGCCAAAGGCGAAGCCGAGATCGCCATTCACCAGATCAGCGAGATCCTGCCGGTGAAGGGCGTGGTGCTCGCGGGCCCGCTGCCGGAAGAGATTCAGAATTACACCATCTACGCCGCCGGCCTGTCGGCTACCGCTCGCGATGCCAAGGCGGCGCAAGCCTGGATCGATTATCTGAAAAGTCCGGCCGCTTCTGCCGCGATCGAGGGCCGCGGCATGAGCAGGCCGTAGGGACTCTTCAAGCGCCCGCGTTCCGGCATCACTGCCGCGGGACGCGGTACACCCTGACTTTTGCCGTGCCGCTGTTCACGTTGTCGAACACGCCCGGCCAGAATCCGCTCACGGGCTTGTTCAGATAGACGTAAAGCTCGCCATCGCGTGTCGCCCTGAACGTTTCTTCCAACTTGTTCGCCAGCAGATCGTCCTCGCTCGGATCGATGAAGTATTCCTCGTTGCCGGTTTCGCCGAAGCGAACGATGACGCGCCCGAACGGCCGGTCGAAGGTGCGCTTGATCGGGTAGGCGGTCGCAAGCATGGCGGTGCGGGCCCAGCTGACAGTTGTCTCGCGCCAGTCCTGGTCCTTCTTCGGCAGCAACGCGCCACCGGGTCCGGATGCCGCGCCGAGGAACGACCACTCGTCCTTCTTGCTGATCTCGAAATGATAGCGCTGGCCGGTCGAAACCTTGACCCTGGTCGACGTGCACAGACGGCGGGTGTCGAATTCGATCTCGACCCCGCGACAGGCCGCCTTGCAGGTGTCCGGAAAATTGCCGCTGGCGTCCCTGGTGCATTGCTCCAGTTCGCGCGACCGGCAGACCTCGAGCTCTCGCGACTCGTTATCTGGCGTGCAGAAGGCGCCAAAACTGTCGCGAACGTTGAAGAT
>DATEJC010000513.1:0-3049 GCA_035278345.1 Bradyrhizobium sp.
CCATTCTCCCGAAGAGTGCGGCCCCGCGCTGCGGGACCCACTAGATGATCATCAGGACTGTGGATCGGCGTGCAAAAAGAACCCCGTTAGCGGGGTGATCGGCGTCTAAAAGGGACCCCTCATTTCGATAGCTTACACAGCCGCGTGGAAGTTCATGCGGCGAGATCGGGATGTTGGTTTTGGAGACAGTGGTTCGTATCCGGCGTGAGTATGCCGGCGGGAAGGCGATCAAGGCGATCGCGCGTGATCTGCATGTGTCGCGGAAGGTAATCCGCAAGGCGATCCGGGCGCCGGAAGGCGCATTTGATTATCGACGCAAGGTTCAGCCGCTGCCGCGGATCGGTCCGTTTCAGGATCGGCTGGATGTGCTGTTGGAAGAGAACGAGTTACGGGGCCGACGTGACCGGCTTCGGATGACCCGTATCCACGACCTTCTGGTGCGTGAGGGTTTCGAGGGCTCTTACGATGCCGTGCGCCGCTATGCGGCGCGGTGGAAGATCGAGCGGCGCAGGGATGCCGGCGACGGGACGACGGCTTTTATTCCGATGCTGTTCCAGCCCGGCGAGGCCTACCAGTTCGACTGGAGCCACGAAGATGTCGAGATCGCCGGCAAGCCGATGCGGGTAAAGGTGGCGCACATGCGGCTGTGCGCATCGCGGGCTTTGTATGTCCGGGCCTATCCACGCGAGACCCAGGAGATGCTGTTCGACGCGCATGCGCGCGGCTTTGCCTTCTTCGGCGGCGTGCCCAGGCGCGGCATCTATGATAATATGAAGACGGCGGTGACGAGCGTGTTCACCGGCAAGGAGCGGGTGTTCAACCGACGGTTCCTGATCATGGCCGACCATTATATGGTCGAGCCCACGGCCTGTTCGCCGGCGGCGGGATGGGAGAAGGGTCAGGTCGAGAACCAGGTGCAGACGATCCGGGGACGCTTCTTCCAGCCCCGTCTGCGGTTCGCCAGCCTCGAAGAGCTCAATGGCTGGCTGGAAGCCGAGTGCCGGCGCTGGGCCGAACGGCAGGCGCATCCTGAGCAGGGCGAACAGACCGTGGCGCAGATGCTGGAGATCGAACGTCCTGCATTACAGTCGATGCTGGGGCCGTTCGACGGCTTCAACGAGAGCGAGCACGGTGTGTCGGGCACCTGCCTGATCAGCTACGATCGCAACCGATACTCGGTCCTCTCGACGGTGGCACGGCGCACGGTGCAGGTCCGGGCCTATGCCGACCGCATTGTCGTGCGATGTGGCGATGAGGTCGTCGCCGAGCATCCCCGCTTCTTCGGGCGGAACCGCACCATCTATGATCCCTGGCACTATCTGCCGGTGCTGGCCCGCAAGCCCGGCGCTTTGCGCAACGGAGCGCCCTTCCAGGACTGGGAGTTGCCGCCAGCGCTCGCCCGGTTGCGACGCAAGCTGGGCACCGGCGATGATGCCGATCGGCGGTTCGTGCGCGTGCTGGCGGCCGTGCTGACCGATGGCCTGGAACTCGTCGAAGCCGCCGTGCGGGACGCACTGGCAACCGGCACGGCGAGCGACGACTTGATCCTCAATATCCTGGCACGGCGCCGCGAACCGCCGCGACCGCTGACGATCGTCACGTCGGAGGACAATGCCCTGCGGCATCCGCCGATCGCCGACTGTGCCCGTTACGACCAACTGAGGAACTCCATGCAGCGGCATGACATGATCGACGCGATGCGCGGGCTTGGGCTCAAAGGGATGGCCGGCGCGTTCGATGAGGCCGTCACCACAGGGCTTCAGCGCCAGCGCACGACGATGGAGATACTGACCGATCTGCTGCGTGCGGAGGCAACGCACCGCCACGCCGCCTCGATCCGATACCGGATGGCGGCCGCCAAGCTGCCGGTGGTGAAGGACATTGATACCTTCCACTTCGAGGGGACGCCGATCAACGAGGGGCTGGTCCGTTCGCTGCACGGCGGGGCGTTCCTGCCCGCACGGCGCAATGTCGTCCTGGTCGGTGGTACCGGCACCGGCAAGACCCATCTGGCCATCGCCATCACCGCCAATGTCGTCCGCGCTGGAGCGCGGGGGCGTTACTTCAACACCGTGGATCTGGTGACCCGCCTCGAAGAGGAAGCCCGGATCGGCAAAAGCGGCGCGCTTGCCGCCCAGCTCTCTCGCCTCGACCTCGTCGTGCTCGATGAGCTTGGCTATCTTCCCTTCGCCCGTTCAGGCGGGCAGTTGCTGTTCCATCTGGTCAGCAAACTTTACGAGCAAACCAGCGTCATCATCACGACCAACCTGGCGTTCGGGGAATGGCCGACCGTGTTCGGCGATCCCAAGATGACCACCGCTCTCCTCGATCGCGTGACCCATCATTGCGACATCATCGAGACCGGCAATGACAGCTGGCGCTTCAAGAACCGAAACTGATCCCCGCCGCACGCCGGGATTAAGATGCTTTGCGCTGCGCGCGCCTCCGGTCGGGCTCCGCCCTCCCTACGCCGCGCGCAGCGCAAGGCGCGTTCCTCGACCGTCCTGCCATCCTTGAGAGGGGGTCCCTTTTGCGCGCCGATCGGGGGTCCCGTTTGGACGCCGATTGACACATCAAGAAGGCAATTCGTCAGGCCGCCAAGCGGTCCGGCATCCCCTGCTCACCGCATGTCTTTCGGCATACAGCGGGGGTGTGGATGGCGCAGGCAAATGTGCCGATGCAGATGATCTCCCAATTCATGGGACACACATCTACGAGGATCACCGAGCGAGTATATGCGCGATATAGTCCGGATTTTATGAAGGACGCTGCATCCGCACTGGACTGGTGAGGCTGCTGCTATCATCGCCCTCAACCACTGTATGGTTCATCTGCACCAGACGAATACTGAATATCTGAAAACAAAAACCCCGCCAAATCATCGATTTGACGGGGTTTTCGATGGTGGGCGTGGCAAGGATTGAACTTGCGACCCCTGCGATGTCAACACAGTGCTCTACCACTGAGCTACACGCCCACGCGAGTTGCGCCCTCTAGCTAGGGTTATCGTTTGGCGCAAGCCGCCATGCACGAAATCGCACTCGATATT
>DATEJC010000514.1:0-7166 GCA_035278345.1 Bradyrhizobium sp.
ACTCCTTGAGCCCATCAGCGAAATGGAAGGTGGCTTCCTCCGGCACATCCTCCACCCCGCGCAGGAGTTCCTTGGCGCAGTACCAGCGGATCTCCACGCCGCCGAACAAATAGGCCTTGGAGCGCGCCATCTTGAAGACGCGTTCCGGCTTGAAATGCGCCTTCGCGCCGAAGATGTCGGGATCGGGCCGGAAGCGCACCTTGGTGCCGCGCCGGTTGGGGACGCGGCCGAGCTTTGCCAGCTTGCCCTTTGGCTTGCCGCGCTCGAACACCATGCGGTGCAGCGTCTGCTCGCGCGCGACCTCCACCTCCATGCGCTCGGACAGCGCGTTGGCGACCGAGACGCCGACGCCGTGCAGGCCGCCCGACGTTCCATACACCTTCGAGTCGAACTTTCCCCCCGCGTGCAATGTGCACATGATCACTTCGAGCGCGGATTTGTTCTTGAACTTCGGGTGCGGATCGACGGGAATGCCGCGCCCATTGTCGGTCACGCTGACGAAGCCGTCGGGCTCCATCTCGACTTCGATGAAGGTGGCGTGGCCGGCCAGCGCCTCGTCCATCGAGTTGTCGATCACTTCGGCGAACAGGTGATGCAGCGCCTTCTCGTCGGTGCCGCCGATATACATGCCGGGCCGCCGGCGCACCGGCTCCAGGCCCTCGAGCACCTCGATGTCGCGGGCGGTGTAGCCGGCTTCGGCGCCGCCGCCGCGCGCGGCGACCTTCAGATTGGCCTTGCCCTTCGGCTCAGGGCCGCCAAACAGGTCGTTTTCCTTGGCTTTCGCCGCTGATTTCAATGATTTAGACATGGTTCTTCATATGATGCGCGCGGTTCGTTACCGCGAATCGGTTGCTCTGACTATGCCACGCTTGGGCTTAAAAAGTGACGGCTGGGGACGGCTTGGCCGCTCACGAGCCGAGCCGGGCTTTGTGACTTGAAGTTCGGTAAGGCACTGGATTACCAAGGGAACCAGAGGGGCTTGAGGACATTTCGAGGCAATGGAAGATTTCGCGCACTCGGTCGCCAATTTCGTGCGCGAGCATCAGCACTGGGCCGCCCCGATCGTGCTGGTCCTGGCCTTCGGGGAGTCGCTGGCGTTCATTTCACTGCTGATCCCCGCCTGGGGGGCGCTGATCGCGATCGGCGCCCTGATCGGCGCCTCCGGCATCAGCTTCTGGCCGGTGTGGCTTGCCGGCGGGCTCGGCGCAGCGCTGGGCGACTGGGTCTCCTACTGGTTCGGCTACAGGTACAAGGAGCAGGTCGCGCAGGTCTGGCCGCTGTCGAAGTACCCGGAAATCCTGCCGCGGGGCGAAGCCTTCGTGCGCGACTGGGGGGTGCCCAGCATTTTCATCGGCCGCTTCTTCGGGCCGCTGCGCGCCTCCGTGCCGCTCGCCGCCGGCATCTTCGAAATGCCGTACTGGCCGTTCCAGATCGCCAATTTCGTGTCGGCGCTATTGTGGTCGGCCGTGCTCCTGATGTTCGGCGACGTGCTTGCCATCGTGATCGAATGGATCTGGCGCTCGGTGTGAGGCCCGGACTGCAATGCGCAGTCCGGGAGCTTGAGCGATCAGACTTAGAGCGAGGCGTTCCAGATCGCCGGAACCCAGCGATATCCGTTGCCGTCTTTCTCGACGCGGACGAGACCCGGGAAGGCCGCGTGAAAGGCCTGGATCGGCATCTTCTCGGCAATTGCCATGTCGTACAGCTTGCGCCGCGTCTGCACCGCGAGCGGCTTGTCGACGTCAGATCCGAACTGCCATTCCGGGTTCTTGACGGTCAGAAAGGCTGCACCCGCCGTGATGTCGACCTGTACCAGGACCTTGTCCGATCCCGATGCGACCACAAACGACGAATGGCCCGGAGTGTGACCGGGGCTCGCCATCGAGGTGATGCCGGGCGCCAGTTCCTTGCCGGATTCATAGGGCGTGACCTTGCGGCCGAGGGCGTCAAAAACGCGGCGCGCGTTCTTGAAATTGCCTTCGAGGATCGGGTTGCCCATCCCCTTGCTCATCTCGCCGTCGTCCATCCAGAACTTCCATTCCGTCGCCGGCACCATGATCTCGGCATTCGGGAACGCCGGCTTGTTCTCGGCGGCCAGCAGCCCGTTGATGTGATCGCCATGGAAATGGGAAATGATCACGATGTCCACGTTGTTGCGATCGATACCCGCCGCGGCAAGGTTGGTGTGGAATTGCCCCGTTCGGCCCTTGCTCTGTTCGAACTGGGCGGGTCCGAGACCGGCATCGATCACAACGAGTTTCGGTCCGGTGTTGACGACGAGGGGATTGAAGGTGTGGGTCACCTTGTCGGCAGGCAAATGGGCCTCGGTGAACACCTTGCCCACTTGCTCCTTCGAGGCATTGGCAATGTAGTTGTCGGGGAGGTTGATGGTTGCGACGCCGTCGCAAACCACAGTGACCTGGTGTGTTCCGACGTTGTAGCGATAGAAGCTGGCATTCTGCTTCTCGGCCAGCGGCGCCGTGGCCCGCGCTGCGGTCATTGTGAGCGGCATGAGCGCCGTCGCGGCGGCTCCCGCGAGAGCTGCCCGGCGGGAAATTTCGGTCATCGCGATCTCCTTGGATTAGTGCACTGCGTCGATGGCATAGGCTTCGAATTGAAGGAGAAGAGCCCCCAATTCATCCTGCCTCAACCCCGACAGAACACCGAAATTCCGCTGTGGTTTTTTGAACCTTGGAGCCGGCCATCACCAAAAAGTGCGGCGATTTGCTGCGGGGCAGGCCGGACCAGCCCCCTTTTCACACGCGCGGCCGGCTTGACCGCGGAACCGCTTGGCCTTATGAAGCGCGCCCATGACCAACGGTCCGACCATCGCCATCGCTCGCCGCCGCCGCGCCATTGTCGCGGTATGGGCGGTCGCTCGCGTCTGAGATCGTCGCCCCTGCCGCCGGATGCTTTCCGCGGCTTTCCTCCCTGGCAAAAACGCGGTCTGATCTGGCGGCTCCTTCTTCGAAAGCAGGAGTTTTAAAGATGTATACGCCGCCCATGTTCAAGCCCGATCGCGCCGCAAGCCTCAGCTTCGCGGAAGCGCGCGGATTCGGCACAGCCTGTGCGTGGGACGGCAAGCGCCCGATCGCATCCAGCCTGCCGTTCTATCTGAGCGACGCCGAGGACGGCACGCCAATCGCGCTGTTTCACGTCGCCCGTAACAATCCGCTGGTAAAGGCGGCGGACGGCGTGACGCCCTGGGTGCTCGCGGTCAACGGCGCAGATGCCTATGTAACGCCGGACTGGTACGTCTCGGCGGACCAGGTGCCGACCTGGCTCTATCAGGCCGTGCACCTGACCGGGCCGGTGCGGGCTTTGAGCGACGAGGAACTCAGGGTGCAAGTCGATACCCTCAGCGCCAAGTTCGAGAACCGGCTGCTGCCGAAGAAGCCATGGACCTCGGGCAAGATGACGCCCGGCCGGTTCGATGCATTGAGGAAGGCGATCGTGGGTCTTTCGATGCGGGTCGAGGACGTCGAGGGCAGCTTCAAGCTGAACCAGCAGAAGTCCGAGGCCGACTACGCCGCGGTCGCCAATGGCCTTGCAGCGTTGGCCGACCATGGTTCGCAAACCATTGCGCAGCTGATGCGCCAGGCAAGGCCGCAAGCCTTTGCCGCAACAACGAACGAAACCGCTTCGCTCGAAGGGAGCATGTGATGAGCCTCTCCGAAGTCAATCAGAAGAGCTCGGGTGCGGTCCGGAAACCCACCGTGTTCGTCGACGGCGCCTCCGGCACGACGGGCCTCGGCATCGCCGAGCGGCTGCGACTGCAGAACGATATCGCGGTGCAGAGCATCGCCGAAGAGAAGCGCAAGGACCCCAGTGCCAAGAAGGCGCTGATGGAGGAGGTCGATCTCGTCATCCTCTGCTTGCCCGATGATGCGGCAAAGCAAACCGTGGCGCTGATCGACAGCATGGGCGCCAAGGGACCGCGGGTGCTCGATGCCTCGACGGCGCACCGGGTCGCGCCCGACTGGACCTATGGCTTTCCGGAGCTGACGCCCGACCAGGCGGACAAGATCCGGACGGCAAAGAAGGTGTCCAATCCCGGCTGCTATCCGACGGGCAGCATTGCGCTGCTGCGGCCGCTGGTCGATGCCGGCCTGTTGCCTGCGGACTATGCCGTCACCATCAACGCGGTGAGCGGCTATTCCGGCGGCGGCAAGTCGATGATCCAGAGTTTTGAGAGCGGCGCTGCGCCATCGTTCGAGCTCTACGGCCTCGGCTTCGAGCACAAGCACCTGCCGGAGACGCAGCTCTATTCGAAGCTGACGCGGCGGCCGATCTTCGTGCCGTCGGTAGGCAATTATCGGCAGGGCATGCTGGTTTCGGTGCCGCTGCATCTCGACACACTGCCGGGCAAGCCTGCCGGAGCCGACCTGCATGCGGCACTGGCCAAGCGCTATGCTGATAGCGCCTACGTCTCCGTGATGCCGTTGCAGAACGAGGCGACCAAGACCGGCCGGCTGGAGCCTGAAGCGCTCAACGAGACCAACCGGCTCGAGCTCTATGTCTTCGCCAGCGAGAAGCATCGTCAGGCGGTCCTCGTCGCCCGGCTCGACAATCTCGGCAAGGGCGCCTCGGGCGCAGCGGTGCAGAACATGCGGCTGATGCTGGGGCTGCCGGACAAGTAACGGAAACCCCGTGGACGACGCCACGCTGCAATTCTATCGGCGCAATGCCGAGGCCTATGCGCAGCGCGAGATCACCTCGCGCCACGCGCGGCTCGATCGCTTCCTCACGCTGCTGCCGCAAGGTGCCGCCATCCTCGAACTCGGATGCGGCGCCGGCGGCGATTCCGCCGAGATGATCGCGCGGGGATACGACGTGACGCCGACGGACGGCTCACCCGAGATGGCGGAGGTTGCATCCCGTCGTATCGGCCGAACGGTCAAGACGTTGCTGTTCCATGACCTCGATGCGGTCGCGGCCTATGACGGCGTCTGGGCCAATGCGTGCCTGCTGCATGTCCCGCGGGATCAGCTGGCAAAGGTGCTCGCGCTGATCCACCGCGCGTTGAAGCCCGGCGGCGCCTTCGACGCTAGCTACAAGGCGGGCGAGGGCGACGGGCGCGACACGCTCAACCGCTACTACAATTATCCGACGCAGGAGTGGCTGCGCTCGGTGTACGCGCAGGCGGGCGAGTGGACCGATCTGTCGATCGAGACCGGCAGGGTCAGGGGCTTTGACGATGCGATGGCCGAAATGTTCTTCGTCCTCGCCCGCCGCAACAGCCCCTGACTAGTTCGTCAGAGAACTTTGAAAATCGCCAGCGCCAGCACGGCCTGCGCGAGGAAGCCGACGGTGAAGGCGAGGGTGCGGAACACCGGCAGGCCGAGCGTGTAGACAATGAGGTGAGCGACGCGGGCCCAGAAATAGACGGCGCAGGCGAGCGCGGTCCATTTGGTGGAATAGTCGAGCTCCGAGAGGATCAGCACCAGCGGCGCGAAGATGACGAGGTTTTCCACCGCATTGTCATGCGCGAACATCAGCCGGTTGGCCCATTCTGCGTGGGGCTTGTCGCCCCGCGACGGGTTGGCCATGGCGCCGCCGAGACCGCGCACCTGGCAGCGGTTGAGGACGTAGGGAACCCACAACAGTCCGGTCAGGATCACCGTGCAGGTCAGCCAGAAAAGTTCGCGCGTCATGAGCCCCTCCGTCGGGATTGACAATGGCCGTCCCGGCAGGGACGTGCGGCAGCAGCGAAGCATAGACGGTCGTTATGATGCCGCCAATGTGGTGACGCAGATTTGCAACGGGAAATGCGGCCCGTCTGATTCGCATGCCGAAGCGCGATGAAGGTATTGCAGGCGGTCAGGCGCGAATGCGGACGTAGCTGCCGGGAGCATCCTCGAGCGGCGGCAGCGCGGCGCTGCCGACGTCGCGGGCCGGAACTTCCTCGCCGTCGATATCCTTCAGCCAGGCGTGCCAGTCCGGCCACCACGAACCCTTGTGCTCCTGCGCGCCCTTCATCCAGTCGGCGAGCGTGGTGTCGCGGATGTTGTCGTTGGTCCAGTACTGGTACTTGCCAAGCGACGGCGGATTGACGACGCCGGCGATGTGGCCCGATCCGGACAGCACATAGCGCACCGGACCGCCGAAGAACTGCGATCCGTACAGCACCGACTCCGCGGGCGCGATGTGATCCTCGCGGGTCGCGAGATTGTAGATCGGGATCTTCACCTTGGAGAGATCGAGCAAGGTGTTGTCGAGCACCATCGAACCAGTCGACAGACGGTTTTCGAGATAGCAGTTGCGCAGGTAGTAGGAATGGTTGGCCGCCGGCATCCGCGTCGCGTCCGAATTCCAGTGCAGCAGATCGAACGCGGGCGGCATCTTACCCTTGAGGTAGTTGCTGACGACATAGGACCAGATCAGATCGTTGGAGCGCAGCATGTTGAAGGCCATCGCCATCTTGCTGCCTTCCAGCACGCCGGCCTTGTTCATGTCGCGTTCGAGCGCGGAAATCTGGTCCTCGTCGACGAACACCAGGAGATCGCCGGCGTGGGTGAAGTCGACCTGCGCCGCGAAGAAGGTCGCCGACGTCACGCGCACCCGGCGCTTTTCCGCGAGCCACGCCAGCGTGGTCGCCAGCAGCGTTCCACCGACGCAATAGCCTGCGGTGTGGACCTTCATTTCGCCGGTGGCCTTCTCGATGGCGTCCATCGCCGCCAGTGGGCCTTCCTTCATGTAGTCCTCGAAGGTCTTTTCCCCGAGCCGCTTGTCGGGATTGACCCATGAGATCACGAACACGGTGATGCCCTGATCGACGCACCACTTGATGTAGGATTTCTCGGGCTTCAGATCGAGAATGTAGAACTTGTTGATCCACGGCGGCACGATCAGGAGCGGCGTGCGCAGCACGTTCTCCGTGGTCGGCTGATACTGGATCAGTTGCATCAGTTCGTTCTGGTAGATCACCTTGCCGGGCGTCGTCGCCATGTTGACGCCGACCGCGAGGTTGGCGGAGTCGGACTGGCGGATGCGCAGCACGCCGTTTCCGGCCTCGATGTCCTCCGC
Source organism: Bradyrhizobium sp. (assembly GCA_035278345.1). GTDB lineage: Bacteria > Pseudomonadota > Alphaproteobacteria > Rhizobiales > Xanthobacteraceae > Bradyrhizobium. The sequence goes on from DATEJC010000514.1 coordinate 7,027, forward strand.
CAGCATCTTCATGCCGCGAACCAGATTGTCGCCGTTCGACGTAAGGGTCTCGCGCAGCACTTCGGGATTGGTCAGCACGAAATTCGACGGCGCCAGCGCATTGGTGATCTGATTGACGTAGAACTCCGCCTTCTTGCGGG
>DATEJC010000515.1:0-16983 GCA_035278345.1 Bradyrhizobium sp.
GGAATCTGCTCGACAGCCATTTGGCCACCGCGTGGCGGAACGGCTCGATGCCCTTGGCGAGGGGATAGCGGCCGAACTCGGCGGTATGTTTGGCCAGCACCGGGCCGACGAAATCCGGCACCGGATGCTGCGGCTCACCTAATGATAGTGTTATCAATGGCTTACCGGGCTGATACGGCGCCAGCAGCTCGGTCGTGCGGACAAACGGGGAGCGTTCGGCCTGACCGGCAGCCGGGACGTGGCCTGCGCCCTGTGCCAGGCCGGAAGAAGCGGTCATTGCCATGTCTGAAACGCCAGCACTTTCAATGCAGCCGGGCAGCGAGGTGCCGGCCGAAAGACCCCGATCAAATCACCATAGATACGGCGAGGTTAAGACGCGATTAACCATCGACCATCCGCGTGTCCAGAGTCCCAAAATCGCTTGCCGCGAATCGGTGCAATGGCGGATTGCTCCGATCACGGACCGCCGATGCGCGGCATTTCAGCAAATGGCATCTCGTGCGGTTTACGACTTCATGGAACACATTTTCGTTCGGTTAGGTGTTCGCGCGCACGCCGGTGTTAGGGATGGTCCAGCGCAGAAGCGGACCGAGCGAGGCTCGCTACCGCTGCGGCAACCGCTCGAACGCCGGGATGCCTTCCGGAATGTGGTGGAACGGCTGCTTGTCGACGGTGTAGATCGCGACTTGCGGTTTGATCTGGCTGGGTTCGTCCAGCGTGCCGACCTTGATGACGACGATCGGCCGGTTCGGACGTGTCAAGACATGAGTGCCGCATTCGGCGCAGAATTCGCGCGTCACCGGCTTTTCCAGATCCTTTCTCGCAAATTGCTTGGGCGTGCCCTTGGTGTATTTGAAGCCGTCCGGCGCCATCGCCACGAACATGTTGGGCGAGCCGCCGGTGATGTACTGGCACTCGCGGCAATGGCACTGCGCCTGCATCAACGGCTGGCCTTCGGCCTCATAGCGCACCGCGCCGCAATAGCATCCGCCTGTCAATTTCATGACGCTTCCCTTTCTGGTCTTGTCCGCGGAGCATAATCAAGTTCCCCGCATTTGTAAGCGACCGCTGGACGCGCAGCTCAGTTGACGCCAGAGCGCTACTACAGCGCAGAAGATAGCGAAGGACGCATTGCCCGGCGAAAGGCTCGCTGGTGCCCGACCGCGCTCGTTGGATGGGCCGCCCCGGCTTTCGGCATTGGGAGATCTACTCGGGCACTCCCGCCTTGCGAAGTCCCTCAATCATCAGCTTCGAGTTTGACTGGCCGCCCCGAGCGATCCACGCGGATATTGTAAAGTCGGGATCGAGTTCGGCCATACGCGCCACCGCCTCACGTGCCTCCGCGTCCCGTCCAAGATGGGCGAAGGCAGCCGCGAGACAGCGGTAAGTTGACGAAAAGGAGGGGTTGTGACGTTGGGCTTTCTTCCCCGCGACGATGGCCTCGTCGAAGCGACCAAGCTCAACAAGGGCCATTCCCATCCCGGCAAAGGTGAATTGCAGCCGCGGGTCCAGCGGGCTCCTGCGGAAGGCAAGTTCAAAGCTCCGGATCGCCTCCTCCGGCAGCCCGGCATTTCGATAGACCCAGCCCCTGCAGTGCCATGCGTTAAATGAATTCGGGTTGAGCACGACTGCCCGGTCAACCATTTCGATCTCGCCCTCATAATCAGCGACCATGAACGTCGAGATCAGGCTGGCCCAAGCCAGGGCGTCGGGATCACTATCGTCGAGGCTCACTGCCAGGCGAGAAAGGCGGATTGCTTCCCTGCGGTCGAATTGAGGATCGATCGCATAACCCCACAGGACGTTTTGCATATGACAGACGCCGGCCAGCGCGGCGACCGAGGCGAACTGCGGGTCTAGCTCCAGGGCGCGACGAGCCAGTCTGATCGCCTCGGCATTCCCTGCGCGGGTCGCCGGGTAATACTGCGGTATGGCGCGGAGATAATAATCATAGGCGGTGAGGTTCTCCGGTCCCCGTCGCGCCGCGATCGCAATTTCTGTCTGAACCAATCTGGGCTCAATGGCCGTAACAACGGCGATCGTCACCTCGTCCTGGAGAGCGAAGACGTCGGTCAGGTCACGCTCGAACATGTCTGCCCAGATGTGCGCGCCTGTCACCGCATCGATCAGCTGCCCTGTGATGCGGACTTTCCCCGCCGCTTTGCGCACGGACCCCTCAAGGATATAGCGCACGCCGAGCCTGCGCCCGGCTTCCTTGATATCGACGGCTTTGCCCTTGAACGTGAAGCTCGAATTTCGGGCGATCACGAACAGCGATTTGAACCGCGACAGCGCGGTGATGATCTCCTCGACCATCCCATCGGCAAAATAGTCCTGCTCGGGGTCACCGCTCATGTTCTGGAACGGCAGTACGGCGATCGATGGCTTGTCGGGAAGCTGGGGAACCGCACCTTGTCCTGCGGCCGGGGCGCTCTGCGCGCCCGTGTTTACGGCGTAAGCGCGAACGGGCTTGGCGATGTTCTTGAGATACTGCTCGCCGCGATCCTCGAAGCCACCGTCCAGCTTGCCTTCGACCTCGCTGTAAACCTTCTCGGACACCAGGATGCCGCCCGGATCGGCGACCCCCTCCAGCCGGACGGCGATGTTGATCCCCTCGCCATAGAGCTCGCCGTCCGGGCCGACGATCACGTCACCAAGGTTAAGTCCGACGCGCAACTGCAGGGAACTGCCAATCGAGGCCAGACGATCCTGCATCTCAACCGCGCATCTCGTGGCGGCCAAGGGGCTCGCGAATTCGGCCAGCGCGCCATCACCCGTTGTCTTGATCAGTCGTCCTTCGTGGCGGGAGAGGCTCGGCTCGATCAATTCCTGCTTGAGCCGTTCGAACTCGGCGTAGGTGGCCTCCTCGGCGCGTTCCATGAGCGCAGAATAACCGACCACGTCGGTGGCCAAGATCGCGGCCAATCGCCTTTGAACCCGGTGCTCCGTCACAGCGCCCTCCGAACGGCCAGGCAAAACGTGTCGCTGGGACAACGAGGAGCCTAGCACTTTATGGTGGACCTGTGAGCAGTCCGCAAGCGGCCTCGTGTCACGGAGTTGGAGGCGCACGGGATTATTTGGCCGGGCCGTGAATCTGCCCCTTTGACACCTTTGTCCCGGTCGTGCGTTACCGGATTGTCGGGTTCCGGTGACTCCGGATCGAAGGGGGTAGCCTGGCACAGTAGGAGCCCTGATGCCGGCCGAACAAGGCCCACTCGGGATGCTCCTCGAGGAGACTTCATGGGATAGCTCTGGACAGAGGGCTGAGCAATGCCAACCGCGAGCAGACGGTCCGGGTTCAGAACCGGCTGCTGGCGGGGCTTGGGCCGGGTTCATTCGAGCGGCTTCGTCCATTTCTGGAGCCCGTTGCGCTGAAACGCCGGGCAATCCTCCAGGACTACCATCATCCAATCGAGCACATCTACTTCATCGAACGCGGCGTTGCCTCGCTGCTCGTGCGCACGCAGCGCGACGGCCCGGTCGAGATCGCGATGGTCGGCCGGCTCGGGTTTGTCGGCGTGGCGGCGGTGCTGGGCATGCAGCGTTCTCCCAATCGATGCCTGATGTCGGTTCCCGGATATGCATTGCGCATCGCATTGGCCGACTTGCACCGCGCCACACAGCGGGATCCGGAAATACGGCAGCAGCTGTTCAACTATGTCCACGCCCTGCTGGTCCATAACGCCCAGACCACCCTGTGCAGCGCCCGTCACAGCCTGGAAGAACGGGTGACGCGCTGGCTGCTGCTTGCCGCCGACCGGCTGGATGACAGGGTTATTCCCGTGACCCACGACATGCTGTCGGTCATCCTGGGTGTGCGCCGCGCCAGCATCACGACGACGCTTGCCGAGTTGGAGGGGACCGGAGGACTCGTCAAACTGCGAGGCGCGATTGATCTCAGCGATCGAACAGTCCTCGAGCGGCGAACCTGCGAATGCTACCAGATCATATCCTCGGAATACGGCCATCTGAATCGCAACGGCTTCCATGAGCATCGCATCCCCGCGGCCACCGGCCTGATGCGAGCCTGCCTCTGCTGCGTCTGAGAAGCTGTCGTTCGCACGGCGCGCTTTCCCGCAGGCTGCGCGCTGACGGCATCTCTGTACGGCAGCGTACCGAATAACCGGCTTTAGTCGAAAGGCCGATCCGCGCTTGAAAGTTATATTCACGGTGAAAACGAAATATTCCAGGGCCGAGCAAGACTGATCCCTCTTCTGGATGAGCCTTCTCCAACTGGAGACATCCATGAGAGGAATTGAAGATGAGCAGGGCCAAACCCTCGCGCGCCTCACGACGCCGTTTCCTGAAGCAAGCCGGCCTCACTATCCTTGCCGCCGGCTCCGCGCAGACGCTTTCGATGCCATTCGTCTCCCGCGCGCTCGCCGACAACAAGTCATTGTCGATCGTGCAGTGGAGCCACTTCGTCCCGGAATACGACAAATGGTTCGATCAGTTCGCAAAGGACTGGGGCACCAAAAACAACATCGACGTCACCGTTGACCACATCCCGGTCGCCAACGTCGCCGCCCGTGCGGCCGCCGAAGCCTCGGCCCAATCAGGCCACGATCTGTTCGGCTGGAACGGCGCAGGTGGGGCGCACCTCTACCGCAAATTCCTCGTCGACATGACAAGCCTCGTCGAGGCGACTGAGAAGAAGTACGGCAAGGTCAGCACGATCGGCCGGCAGATCGGCTACAATCAGGATGACAAGACCTGGTCGGCCTTTCCGGATTTCTACATCAATTTCCCCGCCATGTATCGCAAGAGCATGTGGGATGGGATCGGGATGAAGCCGGACACCTGGGACAATGTGCGCATCGGCGGCGCCAAGCTGAAAGCCAAAGGCCATCCGGTCGGCATTTCACTCGGGCACAGCAACGATCCCAATACGACCTGGCGCGGCCTGCTGTGGAGCTTTGGCGGTGCGCTTCAGGACGCCGAAGGCAAGAACGTCGTGCTCAACAGCAAGGAGACGGTCGAAGCGGTCAAGTTCGTCACTGCGCTGTACAAGGAGGCCATGACGTCGGAAGTCCTGTCGTGGGATGACTCCAGCAACAACCGCTACCTTGTTTCGGGCGTCGGCTCGATGATCGTCAACCCCATCTCGGCCTATCGGACGTTCCAGAAGGCAAACAAAAAAGGCGCCGACGACACGTTCGTGATGGCTCCGCCGAAGGGACCGGTGCGCCAGATCATGGGCGGCGCTTCCGAGTTCTACGGCGTCTGGAAGTTCGCCAAGAACAAGGAAGGCGCGATCGAGTTCCTCAAGTACTACGCCGATCACTGGCCGGAGGCGTTCAAGGCCAGCGAAGGGTACAATAACCCTTGCTTCGCCAACCTTGTGCCGAAGCCGATGCCGATCCTCTCGAACGATCCGACCTCGACGCCACCAGACAAACTGGCGGTGTTGCAGGATTCCGGGCAGTGGTCGGCCTCTCCGGGATATCCCGGCCCGTCCTGGCCTGCCGTCGACGAGGTCTACAACGACTTCGTCATCTGCGACATGATGTCGAAGGCGGCGACCGGCCAGTTGTCTGCCGAAGACTCGGTCAAATGGGCGCACGAACAGGCTGAGGCGATCTTCACGAGGTGGCATGGGAAAACCTGAGGCCGTGCCCGGACCGCGCCTCCCCATGCGCGGTCCGGATGCGGGTACTACTTCCAGCTGTTGGCAAACACGATTGGCGCTCCGTCGGACGACTGGCGGCAGCGCGTCTTGCATTAGTCCCGGAGAGGTTCGATGTCGGCAGTATTGACCAGGGATATCGTCAAGAAATTCGGCGAGGTCGCCGCCGTCAACGGCATTTCGCTTACGGTGCCGAACGGCGAGTTCATGGTGCTGCTCGGCCCCTCAGGCTGCGGCAAGACGACGTTTCTGCGCATCATTTGCGGCCTCGAGCAACAGACCAGCGGCGATCTCCTGATCGGCGGCAATGTCGTCAACGACATCCCGCCACGCGCCCGCGGCGTTGCGATGATGTTTCAGAGCTATGGCCTTTATCCGCACTATACCGTGCGCAACAACATCGCCTTTCCACTACGTACGCAGCGCGTGCCGAGCGGGGAAATCCAGAAGAAGGTCGAGTGGGCCTCGCAGTTGCTCGGCATCGGCCATCTTCTCGACCGGCGGCCACGCCAGCTCTCCGGCGGTGAGCGCCAGCGTGTGGCGCTTGCGCGCGCGCTCGTCCGTGAGCCGACTGCGCTCCTGCTCGACGAGCCGCTGTCCAATCTCGATGCCAAATTGCGCAGCTCGGCGCGGCAGGAAATCAAAAACTTCCAGCAGCGCGTTGGCCTCACCACCATCTACGTGACCCACGACCAGGTCGAAGCGATGGGCATGGGCGACCGTATCGCGGTCATCGACCATGGACGGGTTCGGCAGGTGGGAACGCCCACCGAAATCTACGAGGATCCCGCCGACCTTTTTGTCGCGACCTTTGTCGGTGCGCCGCCGATGAACATCGTCACCCGCAATGGCGGCGGCTATCTCGGATTCCGGCCCGAGAATTTTCTGCCCAGGAATATGATCGAAAACGGCGGCGCGACCGAATTTTCGTTTCGGGTCGACCGTTCCGAATATCTCGGGTCCGAGCGCATCGTTTACGGCGTGATGGATGGCTTCGATTCAAAGCAGCCGATCACGGCCAAGTTGCCGCCGGCCCACGTGGCCGAGGAAAGCATTCGTCCCGGCGAATGGCATCCGTTTGCGGTGAAGAACAGCGCGCTGCGCCACTTCGATACCAGCGGCAATCGTAGCGCTCGCCACTGAGCCGAGGGACTCACCGATGGCCGTCATCGCCGAACCTGTCGTTGCCAAGCCCATTTCACGCTTTCGCTTCATCCTGGACCGGCGCGAGGTGCTCGAAGCCGTTCTGGTCGCGCCGGCGATCGTCTACGTGCTGCTACTGGTAGGTCTGCCGCTTCTGCTCGCGGTCTACTACTCGCTCAGCGCCTACACAATTTACAACCCGACCTGGAAGTTTGTCGGTCTGGCGAACTTCGAGCAGATCCTGCGAAATCCGACGTTCCTCGACACGCTGAGCAACACCTTTATCTTCACATTCGGGTCGCAACTGCTCGGCCTCGTGCTCGGAAAGTTCGGCGCCTTCCTGCTGTTGCGGCCCTTCCCCGGCCGCAAGATTGTGCGGGCGCTGATCATTCTGCCATTTGCGGTGCCGGTCGCGCTCGCCACGATCGCCTGGCAATGGATGTTCGATTCGCTCTACAGCGTGATCAACTGGACCATGATTGCAGCCGGCATCCTCACGCGCGAGGAGGCGCCGAACTGGCTCGGCAATCCGCATCTCGCGATGCTGTGCATCGTTATCATCAACGCCTGGCGCTTCTTTCCATTTGCCATCGTGATCTTTCTTGCCGGCATCACCGCGGTTCCGCAGGACGTGATCGACGCTGCGACGGTCGATGGTGCGGGCTTCTGGCGCCGTAACTACCAGATCATCCTGCCGATGATCCTGCCGATCGTGACCATCGGCCTGATCTTCGGCATCGTGTTCACGTTCACCGATCTTTCCATCGTCTTCTTGCTGACCATGGGCGGCCCCGGTGGCGCGACCTCGGTGCTGGGCTTTGCGGGCTTTCAGACCGGCATCGTTTCCGGCGATGTGGCGCACGGCGCGGCCATCTCGCTGTTCATGCTGCCGGTGCTGCTTGTCGTTGTGATTTTCATGCTGCGCTTCATTCGTCGCCGGGAGATCTGACATGTCGCGCCCTGTTGCACGCGTACTTCGCGAAACCAGTTTTTTCCTCGGCGTCGGATTCTTCGTGATTCTCGCCGCGTTTCCGTTCTATTGGATGGTGATCACGGCGTTCAAACAGAACAGCGACCTTTACGACGTCACCAACATCCCGTTCTGGTTCAACGAGCCTCCGACGCTCGAGCACATCAAGTACCTGTTCCAGCAGACGCTGTTCGCGCGCTGGCTGTTGAACTCGCTGATCATCGGCGTCTGCGTTACCGCGATCACGCTGGTCACCGCGATTCCGGCCGGTTACAGCCTGGCCCGCATGACCAGCCGCAAGGGCGAAGCGCTCGGCATCATGATCTTCCTGACCTACCTGGTGCCGCCGACTCTGCTATTCCTGCCGCTGTCCCGGATCATCGCCGAACTCGGTCTGCAAAACTCGATGTGGTCGCTGGTGCTGGTGTACCCGACGTTCACGATCCCGTTCTGCTCCTGGTTGCTGATGGGATTCTTCAAGGCGCTGCCGGTCGAGATCGAGGAAGCCGCAATCGTCGACGGCTGCAGCCTGTTTGGCGCCTTCATCAAGATGGCGATCCCGCTGTCGGTGCCGGCAATCCTGACGGTGGTGATCTTTACGTTCACCCTGACCTTGCAGGAGTTCGTCTACGCGCTGACCTTCGTCTCGTCCTCCGACCAAAAGCCGATCACGCTGGGCGTGTCGACCGACCTGATCCGCGGCGACGTGTTCTTCTGGGGCGAGATCATGGCCGGCGCCTTGATCGCCGCCGTCCCGGTCGCGATCGCCTACAACCTCTTCCTCGATCGCTTCATCGCCGGCATCACCGGCGGCGCCGTTAAATGATGCCTGGTTTGAGCATGATCTTTTCGGAAAACCGCTTCACACTTTTCCGGATCATGCTTTAGTGTTTTGCGGCTTTGCGCGCCGCTTCATTGTTCAGCACGATCAGCCCGTCCACGGCGACGCCCACCTTGCTGTTGATCAGGAAGGGATTGACGTCGATCGACGCAATGCGGCTACCGGCATCCGCGATCAGGTTGGAGAGGCCGACCAGTGCTCTGACGGCGGAAGCCTCGTGTAGCGCCGGGCGGCCGCGATAGCCTTTCATCTTCACGCCGGCCTTGGTGCGGGCGATCAGCTGCCTGGCTTCGGCCGCGTCGAGCGGTGCGCCGGCAAGCGCCACGTCCTTCATCAGCTCGATGTCGACACCGCCGGTGCCGAACAGCACGACCGGGCCCATCTCGGCATCCAGCGAAGCGCCGACCACGAGCTCGAGATCGGCCTTGATCTGCTGCGCGATCAGAATGCCTTCCAGCTTCGGCTTGTTCTTCAGCTTCCTGACGCGCTTGGTGATGTCGTCAAAAGCCTTCTTCACTTCGGCCGCGCTGTTGAGGTTGAGCACGACGCCGCCGACGTCCGACTTGTGCAGAATGTCGGGGCTGACAACCTTTGCCACCACGGGGAACCCGATCTTCTTTGCGATCCTGGCGGCCTCGGTCGAGGTCTGCGCGATCGCCTCCTGCGAGATCGGGATGCCATAGGCCTTTAACAGCTTCTTCGAGGCAACTTCGTCGAGCGCGGCGGCGCCATTGGCACTCTTCAGTGCCTTCTCCAGCACGGCGCGGGCGGACGCCTTTGAGCTGGAGACGATATCGGGGACCTCCTTGCGCAGGTTTGCGTATTCGATCAGCGACTTGATCGCGCCGACGGCGCGGTCGAGGCCCTGCATGACGGCGATGTTCGGCAAGGACTTGCGCAGCGCCTTGGTGTGGTCGGTGAAACCGATGGACATGGCGCTGATATAGATCACGGGCTTGTGGGCTTCGCCCGCCATCTCGTTGACGATGCGAAGATTGCGCTCGCGCAGCTCATGCGGGGCCTTGGGCAGCTCGGAATCGATGATGACGATGTCGGTATCGGGATCGTCGATCATGATCTTGATCGACTTCATGTAGACGGAGGGATCGACGACGGCCGCGAACCCGGCATCGAGGGGATTGCCGACGATGCTGCCGGGGCCGAGCATCTTTGCAAGCTGTTCCGAGGCGTTGGCGGAGAGGGGCGCGAAGTTCATGCCCGCGGCATAGAAGGTGTCGATCAGCAGTCCGCGCTTGCCGCCGGACAGCGACACTGCGGCGAGGCGGTTGCCCTTGGGCGTGTCGGCGTGAACGAAGCATTCGGTGGTCTCGATCAGCTCGTCGAGGCCGCGCACGCGGATCACGCCTTCGCGGGTCGAGATCGCGTCGAAGGTTTCGATGGAGCCGGCGAGCGCGCCGGTATGCGCCATCGCCGCCGCGCGTCCGCCCTCGGAAGCGCCGAGTTTCAACGCAATCACCGGCTTGCCGGCGGCGCGCGCCGCCTTGCAGGCATCGCGAAAGGCCTTGGTATTCCGCACGCCCTCGAGATAGACCACGATGACGCGGATCGAGGGATCGGCGGCGAAATAGGCCATCAGGTCCGGCGTCTCCAGCCCGACCTCGTTGCCGGTCGTGACCATGTAGCCGACGCCGACGCCGCGATCTTCCAGCGCCTGGCGGATCGCCATCACGATGGCGCCGGACTGGCCGGCAATGCCGACCCTGCCTTGCTCCATGGTGACGATGCGGTCGTCGATATTGGTGAAGAGCTTCTCGCCGGCGCTGAGATTGCCCAGGCAATTCGGGCCGGTCACGGCAAGCCCGGTTTCCTGCACCGCCTGCTTCAGTTCGGCAGCGAGGCGCTGGCTCTCATCGTCCTGCAGTTCGCTGAAGCCTGACGTGACGATGGTGGCGGAACGCGCGCCGGCGGCGGCAGCGTCGCGGATCACCTGCACGGCGAAACGCGCGGGCACCAGCACCAGCACATGGTCGGGCTTTTCGGGAAGGCTGGCGAAATCCTTGTAGCAGGTGACGCCCCAGATGGTTTCGCGCCTGGCGTTGATCGGAAACAGGCCACCCTCGTAGCCGTATTTGACGAGGTTGTTCCAGATGCGTTCGGCATAGTTGCCGGGCTTGTCGGTGGCGCCGACCAGCACGATGTTGCGGGGATGCAGCATCGCGTGCACGCTCTTGACGATGTCGCTGGCGTTTTGCGGGGGCGACCATTTCCCGGCCGAGCCGGACGACGTAGCGGCGTGGGCATCCATAAGCGTTCTCTCACCCCGTTGTTTTTTGCGAGACGGAATTTCCGTCTCCTTGATTGGGGCAGAAGCAAACCGGTCATTTCGCCCGCCGTCAACACGGCATCGGCGGACCTCAGGCTTCCGGATTTGCGGGAGCAGCGAGAGAAGCGAACCAGAAAGACAAAAGAAAGGGGCTCCAACTTGCGCTGGAGCCCCTCAACGGTCAGGGCATTGCCGGGTATGTGCCCGAACCGGAGTTCTGGGCGCGGCGTAGAGGCCGTCGCGCCCGTCGGGGAACGTTACATGTTGTAGGCGCGCTCGGTGTGGTCGGTGAGGTCGAGACCTTCGCGCTCCACTTCGACGGTGGCGCGCAGGCCCACGATCACATCGACGATCTTGTAGAGGACCGCCGAGCCGATGCCGGACCAGACCAACGTGGTGGAGACGCCCCACACTTGCGAGGTCATTTGCGCCACGAAGTCGTAGTCGCCGACCTTGCCAGTGACATAGTCCATCACGCCGGTGCCGCCGAGAGCCGGGTTGACCAGGATGCCGGTGCCGAGCGCGCCGACGATGCCGCCGATGCAGTGCACGCCGAACACGTCGAGTGAGTCGTCATAGCCGAGCGAGTTCTTCACCACCGTAACGAAGAACAGGCAGACCACACCGACGACGAGGCCGAGCACAATCGCACCCATCGGGCCGGCGTAACCGGCCGCGGGCGTGACCGCGACGAGGCCCGCGACCGCACCGGAGATGACGCCGAGCACCGAAGGATGGCCGCGGACGATCCATTCGGCGAACATCCACGACAGCGCCGCCGCCGCGGTTGCAACGAAGGAGTTGGTCATGGCAAGCGCAGCACCGCCCGAAGCTTCGAGGTTCGAACCGGCGTTGAAGCCGAACCAGCCGACCCAGAGCAGGGAAGCGCCGACCATCGACAGCGTCAGCGAATGCGGGGCCATCAGCTCCTTGCCGTAGCCGGTGCGCTTGCCGATCAGCAGCGCGCCAACGAGACCGGCGATACCGGCGTTGATATGCACCACGGTGCCGCCGGCGAAGTCGATCGCGCCCTTCTTGAAGATCCAGCCTGCATCGGCCATCACCTCGTCGAGCTTGGCTTGAGCTGCCTTCTTGGCAGTTTCGTCAGCGGCCGCCGCCAGCGCCTTGGCCGCATCGGAGATCGCGTCCGGACCTGCCCAGTACCAGACCATGTGGGCGATCGGGAAATAGACCACCGTGACCCAGAGCGGTATGAACAGCGCGACGGCCGCGAACTTCATGCGCTCGGCAAAGGCGCCGACGATGAGGGCGGGCGTGATCGCCGCGAAAGTCATCTGGAAGCAGACGTAGACGAGCTCGGAGATGTTGGCGTCGACGCTGAAGGTTGCAGCCTTGGAGTCCGTCGTCACGCCCATCAGGAAGGCCTTGGAAAGACCGCCGAGGAAATCGGAGCCGCCGGTGAAGGTGAGGCTGTAGCCGTAGAGCGCCCACAGCACGGTGACGATACAGACGGTGTAGAACACCTGCATCAGCACCGAGAGCATGTTCTTGGACCGGACCAGTCCGCCATAGAACAGGGCCAGACCCGGGATGGTCATCAACAGCACCAGCACCGTCGACGTCAGCATCCAGGCGTTGTCGCCCTTGTTGACGGTTGGCTCGGCGCAAGCTGCGGTCGCAGCGAACAGGCCGACTGCGAGGGCCGCCAATCCCGCGCTATAGGGACGTTTGAACGTCATTTTCTCTTACTCCTGGGTGGTAGGGTTGGGCGCGAAATCAGAGCGCAGCGGCGTCGGCCTCGCCGGTGCGGATGCGGACCGCATGGTCGAGGTTCATGACGAAGATCTTGCCGTCGCCAATCTGGCCGGTTTTCGCAGCCGAGGTGATTGAATCGATGGTCTTGTCGACCTGGTCGGAATTGACGGCGACTTCGATCTTGATCTTGGGCAGGAAGCTCACGGCGTATTCGGCGCCGCGATAGATTTCCGTGTGGCCCTTCTGTCGGCCGTATCCCTTGACCTCGGTCACCGTCAGTCCGTGAACGCCGATGGCGGTCAGGGCGTCACGGACTTCTTCGAGCTTGAATGGCTTGATAATCGCCATAACGATTTTCATTGGGTTCATCCCCGCTTGGGCCCGGCGCTCCGGGCGATCTGGACGTCACCACGCGGAGAGGTTCACTACGCGGGCACAGCCTCGCCCCGTAGAATCAAATGCCGTGCCAGAACGGCGGCATGCCCTAACGATTTATGAATCCGGACGTTTTCGCGGTTCCGGGGCACACGCGGCGAGTGCGCTGTTCCGCCGCGCCTAATGTCTAATCAGCAATGCCTAAGGGGTGGGCATGACGGTCGCTCGACACAATCATGCCCACAGGGCGTGCACGAAAACGGTAACAGATAGCTGAACTACTGCAGTGCCTCGCCGTGCTGCGAAATATCGAGGCCCTCGAGTTCCTGCTGCAGCGACACCCTGAGCGGCGCGAAGGCACCGACCAGCTTGAGCAGGACGTAGGTCACGACCGCGGTCCAGACCAGGGTAATGACGACCCCGTAGAACTGGGTCAGGAGCTGCTGCGGGTTGCCTTCGAGCAGTCCCGCCGTGTCGCCGATCGCCTTGGCCGCGAAGACGCCGCACAGCAGCGTGCCGGTGATGCCGCCGATGCCGTGCACGCCGAACACGTCGAGCGAATCGTCGTATTTGAAGCGTTGCTTCAGCCAGGTGCAGGCCCAGAAGCAGATCGCACCCGCGGCGACACCGATGAGGATGCCGGCCCATGGCGCGACAAAGCCGGACGCCGGCGTGATGGTGCCAAGGCCCGCGACGGCACCCGAGATCATGCCGAGCACGGACGGCTTGCGGCGCGTCGTCCATTCCAGCGCCGCCCAGGTCAGCGCGCCGGCGCAGGCCGACAGGTGCGTTGCCGTAATCGCCATCACCGCGCGCGGGCTCGCCGTCAGCGCCGAGCCGCCGTTGAAGCCGAACCAGCCGACCCACAGCATGCCGGTGCCGATCACCGCGAGTGCGAGATCGTATGGCGCGAGGTTCTCGCTGCCATAGCCGTGGCGATTGCCCATCACCTTGGCGGCGACGAGGCCGCCGATCCCGGCGGAGAGGTGCACGACAAGGCCGCCGGCGAAATCGAGCACGCCCATCGTCTGCAGGAAGCCGCCGCCCCACACCCAATGTGCGAGCGGCACATAGACAAAGGTGAACCAGCCGACCGAGAACCAGAGCCACGCGTTGAATCGCATGCGATCGGCCACTGAGCCCGCCACCAGCGCTACCGTGATGATCGCAAAGGTCATTTGGTAGATCATGAACAGCGCTTCCGGGATCGTTTTCGCCCCAGGGTTGACCGACTCCATGGTCATGCCCGCCAGGAACCAGCGATCGAGCGTCCCGATCCATGATCCGTCACCGACGAATGCCAGCGAATAACCGTAAGCGACCCAGAGGATGGAGATCAGGGCCACCGACGAAAAGCTCTGCGCCATGGTGGCAAGCACGTTCTTCTTGCGCACCATGCCGGCGTAGAACAGCGCCAGACCCGGAATGGTCATCATCAGCACCAGACCAGTGGCGACGATCATCCAGGCAGTGTCGGCGGCGTTGATAGTGGAAGTTTCGGCAAAGGCGGGCGTTGTCGTTGCGAACAATCCGACAAACGCCAACCGCCTCACCGCGCGTGAGTGAGCCCCCATGATATGCTCCCCGGCATTACCAGCTTACAATTCTTGTCCGCACCTTCAGCCCTCGTGGCTGGATGCGCTTTCAACGGAAAATTTCTAGAGTGCGTCTTCGTCGGTCTCGCCGGTGCGGATGCGCAGCACGTGATCGATCGGCGTGACGAAAATCTTGCCGTCACCGATCTGGCCGGTGCGGGCGCCCGAGGTGATGACGCTGACGACCTTGTCCGCGAGATTGCTGTCGACCGCGACCTCGATCCTCAGCTTCGGCAGGAAGTTCACGACATATTCGGCGCCGCGATAGATCTCGGTGTGGCCCTTCTGGCGGCCGTAGCCCTTGACCTCGGTCACGGTCATGCCGTGGACGCCGATGGCGGTCAGCGCCTGGCGGACCTCGTCCAGTTTGAACGGTTTGATGATCGCGACGACGAGCTTCATGGGGGACCTTCATTCCATCATGTTTTGGGCAGTTTGACCGTCCACCGACGTTTGCCAATCGAAATCTGGCATCTTTCTGTGCAAATGGCACAAAAATCTTGCAGGCGTAAGCGGAAATCATTGGTGGCGAAATGCCGGCGTCTCTGTACAGGCGGCCGCATCCTCCGTCAGAATACGGGCTTTCCCAGGCCGGATCTTCGCACCGGCCGAGCCCGGCGTCACGACCGCCGGTCAACAGGCAGGGGGAGCGCATGTCGAACTGGTTTTATGCCGCCAACGGCCAGCAGCAGGGGCCCTTCCCGGAAGTCACGCTCCGCGACCTCATCGCCAACGGCACCGTGCGGGGCGACACGTTGGTTTGGACCGAGGGCATGGCGGGCTGGCAGAAGGCCGGCGAAGTGCCGGGCCTGATGCCCGCGGGCGGGCCGCCGTCGATGCCGTACGGGGCCCCGCCGCCGATGATGGGTGCGGGCGGGCCGGCAGGTTCCGGCAATGCGCTCGCTGCCGATTTGCCGCTGTGGGGCCTGCTCGGCCGCTCGCTGCTTTACATCATCGGCATGACGCTGGTGATCCCCGCGCCGTGGGCGGCGGTCTGGTTCTATCGCTGGTTCGCCTCGCGCCTTCGCGTTCCGGGCCGCCCGAACTTTGAATTCACCGGCCAGGTCGGCGACATCTGGTGGGCGTTCATCGTGCTGGCCTTGCTGGGCCTGGTCGGCGCCTATGACACCACCTACCAGCTCGTCACGGTGATCCTGCAAGCCGTCGTGTCCTGGGTCGTGCTGCGATGGGCCGTGAGCAATTTCGCCTCGAACGGCCAGAAGATTCCAACGACCTTCGAGGGCAGCATCTGGGGCTATATCGGCTGGCAGCTCCTGCTGATCATCTCCTTCATCACCATCATCGGCTGGGCGTGGGTCATCACTGCCATGCTGCGCTGGATATGCCGCAACGTTGCAGGCACGCGGCGCGAGATCGTATTTAACGGCTCGGGCCTCGAGGTGCTGTGGCGCTCGTTCGTGTTCGCGCTTCTCTGCGTGCTGATCATCCCGATCCCGTGGATGCTGCGTTGGTACGGGAGCTGGTACGTGTCGCAATTCGCGCTGGCGCCACGTGGAGCGCTGGCCAACGCGTAAAGCTCACGCTTTGCGCTGGCGCACCGAGCCTTCCTGCGCCACCGACGCCACCAGCGTGCCGTCGGGCTTGAAGATGAGGCCGCGGGTCAGCCCCCGGCCATCCTGCGCGCTCGGCGAATCCTGGGCGTAAAGCAGCCATTCGTCGGCGCGGAACGGGCGGTGAAACCACATCGCGTGATCGAGGCTCGCCGGCATCATGCGACGGTCGAACAGCGTGCGGCCATAGCGCGCCATCACGGCATCGAGCAGCGAGAAATCCGACGCATAGGCCAGCGCGCACAGATGCAGTGCCGGATCGTCAGGCAGTTTCGCGGCGGTGCGGATCCAGACATGGATGCGGCCGTCGTCGATCTTCTGGCCGAAATAGCGCCCGAGCTCGACCGGACGCAGCTCGATCGGGCGATCCGATTCATAGTAGCGGCGGATGAACTCCGGCATCTCCTTGAACATCGGCTGCTTTGAAACTTCCTCCGCAGTGAGTTTCTCAGGCGGCGGAACGTCCGGCATCTTTTCCTGATGGTTGAACGCGCCTTCTTCCTCGGCATGGAAGGAAACCATGATGGAGAAGATCGCGTTGCCATGCTGGATCGCGGTGACGCGGCGGGTCGAGTAGCTCTTGCCGTCGCGCAGCCGCTCGACCTGATAAATGATCGGAATCTGCGGATCGCCCGGCAGGATGAAATAGCAATGGATCGAATGCGGCAGACGCCCCTCGACGGTGCGGCACGCGGCTACCATCGCCTGGCCGATCACCTGGCCGCCGAACACGCGCTGCCAGCTCGTCTTCGGACTGCTGCCGCGGAACAGGTTCACCTCGAGCTGTTCGAGATCGAGAATGGAGAGCAGGTCGATCAGGCTTTTGGACATATGTTTCCCTTCGTCATTCCGGGGCATGCGA
>DATEJC010000516.1:0-2628 GCA_035278345.1 Bradyrhizobium sp.
GTTGACCATGGCTACTTCGTATCGTCTGGAACAGCCCTGCGCGGGTTGCGGCGCAGGAACACGACGGGTAATATTTTAATCAATGGCTTCAGGGCGATGATGCGGATGTTGGGGTTACCGACATTGCCCGGTGGGTGTGGAGCTTCTGCTTGATTTCTGGCCTTCCCGTTCGGCTGCTTGTGACTTCGGCTGTGCTCGCGGCAGGCATTGCGCTGTCCGGCTGCAACAGCGACGAGATTTCGCTCGCCAACAACGCCAAGGCGAACCAGCCCGTCCCGCCAAAACTCGTCCAGGCCATGACTGAAAAGAACATGGACCTGAACTCTCCGATCCTGGTTCGCATCTTCAAGCAGGAAGCCGAGCTCGAGGTCTGGAAGCAGGATCGCGACGGCCGCTTTGCGCTGCTCAAGACCTACCCGATCTGCCGCTGGTCCGGCGATCTCGGCCCGAAGGTGCGCGAGGGCGACCGCCAGGCGCCGGAAGGATTCTATACGATCTCGCCGGCGCAGATGAATCCGCAGTCGTCGTACTATCTGTCTTTCAACACCGGCTATCCCAACGCGTTCGACCAGGCGCTTGGCCGCACCGGGTCGCAGCTGATGGTGCATGGCGACTGTTCGTCGCGCGGCTGTTACGCGATGACCGACGAGCAGATCGCCGAGATCTATTCGCTCGGGCGCGAATCCTTCTTCGGCGGCCAGCGCGCTTTCCAGCTGCAGGCCTTCCCCTTCAAGATGACGCCAATCAACATGGCGAAGCATCGCAACAATCCGAACATGCCGTTCTGGAAGATGATCAAGGAAGGCTACGATCATTTCGAAGTGACGCGGCAGGAGCCGAAGGTCGATTTCTGCGAGAAGAAGTACGTCTTCGACGCGGTCCGCGCGCCGAACGCCAAGAGCGATCCGGTGTTCAATGCCTCCGCAAAATGTCCGGCCTATGCGATATCAGAAGAAGTGGCCGATGCCGTGCGCGAGAAGCAGCAGCAAGAGCAGGCCGAGACCAACAAGCTGATTTCGCGCGGCACGCCGGTGGCGCGCATGAATACCGGCATCGACGGCGGCATGAACAAGGTGTTCGCGGCAAAGCTGCCGAACGGCAATACGGGCCTTTCCGAAGGCGGCGACAGCCAGGGTCTGTCATTGCTTGCCCTGTCGCGCGCGCCGGGCACCATCCCCTCGCACGTCAACCCGCCGAAGCCGAAGCTCACGGCGGAGGAAGAGCAGGCGTCGGCGACCACCACATCCGCGCCCGCCACACGCGTTGCCGCCGCAACGCCGGCGCAGCGTGAACCCGCGCAATCCGACGGCTTCTTCTCCAGCCTCGCGCGCAAGGTCGGTCTCGGCGGCTCCGACACCACTGCCAGCGCCCCGCCGCCGGCCGCCAAGCCCAAGGCAGAGAGCAAGCCGGCGTCGTCGATCGTGCGCGCGACTGCCGCCGCACCGAAGCAGGCTGAGCCGAAGCAGGCCGCCGCCAAGCCCGCAACTCCTGCGCTGAAGCCGTCGGTGTTTGATACGCCCGCGCAAGCAGCCGCCGCGGCGCCCGCGCCGGCCGCCAAGGACTCGACCATCGCCGGTGCCCAGCCGGCCCTGCCGTCGAACTCGTTCGAGAGCCGCTTCTCGGCGATGAAGTAACGGCGCGCGGCCTAGCCGCATTTGGCGAGCGCTTCTTTCCAGCCCGGCGCGTCAGGGGGCGGCAAGCGATAGCTTGCCTTGCCGCTCGAGATGATCAGGGGCTGTCCACTGCCTATCAGGTCGAGCAGGCGAAGGTAAATCTTGTCCCAACGCTTGCCGAACAGCTCCGGGTCCTGGCGCGAGAAGCCGAGGTCCCACTGGACGAACGTGGTGTCATCGTCGGCTTCAGGCTCCTGAAACTCGCCCCGAAGCTTCATGCTGGCGCGTCCGCTCGAGATCGTGATGGAGGCCTTGCCAGACTTGGCGGCCGTCCCCGGATATTTGACGTGCAAGCCGAGCGCGCGGCCGCATCCCAGAACAAACTGAAGCTTGCCGTTCTCGAAATAGCTCAGACCGGGGTGTTCCCTCGTATCCCGCTCGAACCTCCATGTGCCGGCCATGCTGGATGCAGGATACGAGGCAATCGACGACGCCACGCAGAGTGCAAGGAGGATTTTTCGGAGACATGGTGCAGTCATGTTGATTCCTTCTAAGCGCTAACGAAACAAGAGACGGTCGCACAATCATCGCCTCATTCGCTCCGGCGAACGGCGCCCGGTGGTCCGGAAGCCGAATGTTTTTTCGCACTCGGAGCCAAATCCGCCGACGGATGCGATCGCCAGGGCTCCGGGGCTGGCGACACCGGCCTTGACCTGCAGGATGGGTCCGTCCACGGCGACTTTCACCGATACTTCGCATTCGAATTTCTGATGCGCCTCGATCCCCTCATCGTCAGAGAAGGTCATGGTTGCAATTCGCTTCCAGTGATAGATGCGCAGCGCTTCGCTGCCGTCGATCGAGTCGGGATGCCCGTACAGGCGCATGAAATCAACGATCTTGCGCGTCTGCCGCCAATTGATGGAATCGGGATTGACCGGAAGCTGACCCGCCGACGCCGGGCACGCGAGCAACACCATCACGGCGCCCGCGCGCATGAAATGAGAACTCGCTTGAC
>DATEJC010000517.1:0-12912 GCA_035278345.1 Bradyrhizobium sp.
TGGAACGAGACTTTCCGGTGGTGGCGAGTGCGCGCACCTGTTTTTCGTTGACATTCGGCGCCATCGCCGGCACCGCGTCGATCATCATCTGCACCTGGCCGCCGATCACACCCGTGCGTGCCTCGCCGCTGTTGCGATAGGGCACGTGCAGGACGTCGATCCCGGCCATCGCTTTGAACAGTTCGCCGGCCATATGATAGGGCGTGCCTTGGCCGGAGGAAGCATAGTTCAGCTTACCGGGCTGCGATTTGGCCAGTGCGATGAACTCGGCCAGCGTCTTGGCCTGTACCGACGGATGAACCACGATCACGAGATCGGAATAGTTGACGGGCGCGATCGGCGCGAGGTCGCGCATCAGATCGTATTTCCGCTGCTCCGGCGTCAGCAACGATTCGTTCGCGGTTTGCGTGTTCGACATCATCAAGAGGGTATAGCCGTCGGGGGGCGACTTCGCGGCCTCGACGGTGCCGATCACGCCGCCGGCACCGGTGCGGTTCTCGACCACAAAGGGCTGGCTAAAATTCTCCTGCAGGATTTGTCCAATCTGGCGGGCGGTGACATCAGCCGGCCCGCCGGCGCCGAAGGGAACGATGATCCTGACCGGCCGTGACGGATAGTCCTGCGCCTGCGCCGACCCCGCGAACGGTGTTGCCTGCAGGACGGCGGCCAACACCAGCAGGAACCTTGGGCCGGTCATTCGTTGTCTCCCCGATCTTTCGTTTCTTGTGGCGCCAATCTAGCTGCACTGCGAATGCGCTGTCGACGATAGACTAAAGGCCTTGCCTCGGAATAAAGGATAGGCTCCGGTGTACGCAATTTCGCCTTTCACGAGCGGGGATCAAGGGATGAAACAAATATCGATTTCGCGCCGCGACATGTTGAAAGGCGGTGCAGCATTGGCGGCGGGCGCCGCGCTTTCCACCCGGGTGATGGCCGCTGCGCCACCGGCGGAGGCCGTTACCCCGGTGCTGGTCGAGGCCGCGAAGAAGGAAGGTCAGGTGATCTACTATACCTCGACCGACCTGCCGGTTGCCGAGAAACTGGCCAAGGCATTCGAGGCGAAGTATTCGGGCATTGCGGTTCGTGTGGAGCGCACCGGCGCCGAACGCGTGTTCCAGCGCATCGGCCAGGAATATTCGAGCAACATCCACGCGGTCGATATCGTGAATTCCTCGGATGCCGCGCATTTCATCGTCTGGAAACGCGATGGCATTCTCGCGCCCTACGTTCCCGAAGATGTCGCCAAATTCTATCCGGCGGAACACAAGGACGCGGATGGCCAGTTCGCGAGTTTTCGCGTCTGGCTCAGCATCATCGCCTACAACACCAATCTGGTGAAGGCCGAGGATGCGCCGAAGAGCTTTGCCGACCTGCTCGATCTCAAATGGAAGGGCAAGATCGTCAAGGCGCATCCCGGCTACAGCGGCACTATCATGACCGCAACCTACCAGATGCAGCGCGACCTCGGCTGGGAGTATTTTGAAAAGCTCGCCAAGCAAAGCGTAATGCAGGTGCAGTCCTCGGCCGATCCGCCGAAGAAGCTCGATCTCGGCGAGCGCGCCGTGATGGCTGACGGCAACGAGTACAACATTTTTCAGATGAAGGAGGCGGGGCGTCCGGTGGAGCCCGTCTATGCCACCGAGGGCTCGCCGCTGATCATCGGCCCGAACGGTATCTTCAAGGCGGCGCCGCATCCGAATGCGGCGCGCCTGTTCCAGGCCTTCAGCCTGAGCCAGGAGGCGCAGCAGCTCATCGTCGACGTCGGTGGCCTTCGTTCGGTCCATTCGCAGACGAAAGAGAAGGCCGGCCGCAAGCCGCTCGCCGAAATCAAGACCATGAAGGACGATGCGGCAGCGGTCGAGAAAGAGGGCGAGGCAATCAAGGCGCGTTATACAAAGCTGTTCCGCGTCTGATGTCGGCGGAATTGCCAAAGACCTCCGTCGCCGAAGTGCTGGCGGCGAAAATCGCCGCGCTGCAGCCGGGCGCGCTCCCGGCTGCGACCGTCCGCAAATGTGAGGATCTCCTGATCGACGTGGTCGGCCTTTGCGTGACCGCGCGCAACGAGGATTATGTCCGCAGCGCGCTCGCGGGCTGTGACGACGACGGTTCGTGCACCACAATCGGGCATGTGCGCAGCTTGAACGCCGCGGGCGCCGCCTTGGTCAACGGTATCGCCGCGCACGGTGAGGATTTTGACGACACGTTTGAAGGCGGCCCGGTGCATGCCGGCGCGGTGATCGTGCCCGCCGTGCTGGCCGCGTGCGAGCGGCACAATCCGGATGGTCAGATGGCGCTGACGGGTATTGCGGTCGGCACCGAAGTTCTTTGCCGCCTCAGTCTCGTCGTACCGAAAGCCGTGCACAAGGCGGGCTTCCATCCCACCGCTGTCTTCGGCGCGATGGGCGCGGCGGCCGGCGTTGGCGCCGCGCTCGGCCTCAATGCGAGGCAAATCCTCGATGCTCTCGGCATTGCCGGCAGCATGGCGGGTGGCATCATCGAGTATCTGGCGGAGGGAGCATGGACCAAACGGCTGCATGCCGGTTGGGCCGCGCAGTCGGGCATTCGCGCAGCACTTCTCGCCCGCGGCGGTTTTGTCGGTCCGCGCACGGTGTTCGAGGGCGTGCATGGCCTGTTTCACGGATTTGCGCACACCAGCAAGGGCGACTACGACGCGCTGGTCGGCGATTTCGGCACACGCTGGGTCACCGATACGCTCGCCTTCAAGCCCTATCCCTGCGGGACCATGGCGCAGCCTTACATCGATTGCGCGCGAAGGCTTGCCGCGCGCGGCATCAAGGCGGAAGACATCGCCGAGGTCACCTGCGAAG
Organism: Bradyrhizobium sp.; assembly: GCA_035278345.1. GTDB lineage: Bacteria > Pseudomonadota > Alphaproteobacteria > Rhizobiales > Xanthobacteraceae > Bradyrhizobium. Next base: position 2,829 of record DATEJC010000517.1, read on the forward strand.
TCGCCGAGGGCACGGTTCACCGGTTGTGGGAGCCGCTCGCCGACAAGCAACGCCCGCGCAATGGCTACGCCGGCAAATTCGCCGTGCCCTATCTGCTGGCGTCCGGTTTCGTCCATGGCGGCGTAGGCCTAGGCGCCTTTACCGAAAGCGCGATTGCCGATCCGCGTGTGCTCGCGCTCGCCACCAGGGTGAAATACGTCATCGATCCCACTAATCCCTATCCGAACAAGTACACCGGCCATATCCGCGCAACCCTGAAGGACGGCAGCGTGGTCGAGGAGCGCCAGCCTCATTTGCGCGGCGGCGCGCAGGAGCCGCTGACCCGGCAGGACCTAATAGACAAGTTCTTGCTCAACGCCGGGCATGGCGGCTGGAGCAAGGCACAGGCCGATGCCGCATTGAAGCTGATGGGGACGTTGTATAATGGCGGCATCGATCTCTCGTTGTTGCGGGGATAGGAATGGCACAGGAGTTCGCGGGCAAGGTTGCCGTCGTCACTGGCGCAGGCCGTAACATCGGCCGCGCTATTGCATTGACGCTGGCCGAAGGCGGCGCCGCCGTTGTGGTCAATGCGCGCAGCAACCGCGCGGAAGCGGAAGCCGTCGTGCGCGAGATCGGAGCGTCCGGTGGCAGGGCCGTCGCGCATATCGGTGACGTCGCCGACGCGAAGGCCGTGCAGGGGATGGCCGATGTCGCCATCAACGAACTTGGCCGCATCGATATCCTCGTCAACAATGCCGCGCTGCGCCGAGAGAAGCCGTTCGCCGAGATGGACTATGCCGCCTGGCGTGAAATCCTCGACGTTACGCTCGACGGCGCATTCCATTGCGTGAAGGCCTGCCTGCCGGCGCTGCGGCAGTCCGGTGCCGGCACCATCGTCAATATCGGGGGTCTCAGCGCCCATACGGGAGCGGCGAATCGCGCCCATGTGGTGACGGCCAAGGCCGGCATCGTCGGCTTCACCCGTGCGCTCGCCCATGATCTCGCGGCCGACGGCATCACCGTGAATTGCGTCGTTCCCGGCCTGATCGGCACGCCAAGGCCCAGGGACAAGCCGGAGCCGGCGCATCATGCGACCCACGGTCCAATCAGCGGCAAAAAAGGCCGTCCCGAGGACGTTGCTGCCATGGTTCGCTTCCTTTGCGGCCCTGCGGCGCGCTATATCAACGGCCAGGCGATCCACGCCAATGGCGGCGCCTATCTCGGCGTTTGACGCATGGGCCGTACGCCAAATCGGCCGGCGAAAGGCCCTCGGCTGCATCGGTTTTTGATGGTATTTCTCGAAACATGAACCAGCACGCCAGGATCGACATCCGTCATTCCACCTGTCCACATGATTGCCCGTCGGCCTGCGCGCTCGACGTCGAGGTGCTCGACGGCCGTTCCATCGGCCGCGTGCGGGGCTCGAAAATCCAGACCTACACGGCCGGTGTCGTTTGCGCCAAGGTCGCGCGCTACGCCGAGCGCATTCATCATCCGGAGCGGCTGCTCTATCCGATGCGTCGCTCCGGGCCAAAAGGCTCCGGCCAGTTCGCGCGCATCTGCTGGGACGAGGCGCTGGACGAGATTGCGGCGCGCTTCGATGCAGCCGAACGCGAGTTCGGCGCCGAGTCGGTGTGGCCGTATTACTATGCCGGCACCATGGGTATCGTCATGCGCGACGGCATCAACCGGCTTGCCCACGTCAAGAAATATTCGCGCTTCTATCAGACGATCTGCGCCAATATCGCCCGCATCGGCTTTGCCATCGGCACCGGAAAGATTGCCGGCGTCGATCCACGCGAGATGGGCGTCTCCGATCTCGTCGTGATCTGGGGCACCAATCCCGTCAACACCCAGGTCAACGTGATGACGCACGCCTCCCGCGCGCGAAAAGAGCGTGGCGCGAAGATCGCGGCGGTCGACGTCTACAACAACGAGACCATGAAGCAGGCCGACATCAAGATCCTGCTTCGTCCCGGCACCGATGGCGCCTTTGCTTGCGGCGTGATGCATGTGCTGTTCCGCGAAGGTTTGGCCGATCGCGACTATATGGCGAAGTACACCGATTGCCCGGCCGAACTCGAGGCGCATTTGAAGACTCGTACGCCGGAATGGGCGTCGGCGATTTGCGGCGTGCCCGTTACCGAGATCGAGGCGTTCGCTCGTGCGGTCGGAACGACCAGGCGAACCTTCTTCCGGCTCGGCTACGGCTTTACCCGCAGCCGCAATGGCGCGACGCAGATGCATGCGGCGCTTTGCATTCCGGCCGTGACCGGCGCCTGGCAGTATGAGGGCGGCGGCGCCTTCTTCAACAACTATGCGCTGTGGCATTTCGACGAGTCGATCATTGAGGGCCATGACGCGATCGACCGCAACACGCGTGCGCTGGATCAGTCCAAGATCGGCCGCATCCTGACCGGAGATGCCGAGGCGTTGCATGGCGGCGGCCCGGTCAAGGCGATGCTGATTCAGAACACCAATCCGGTAACGGTGGCGCCGGAGCAGGATTTGGTGCGCCGTGGCTTTGCGCGCGAGGACCTCTTCGTCGCGGTCCACGAGCAGTTCATGACCGAGACGGCGCAGATGGCCGACATCGTGCTTCCGGCCACCATGTTCATGGAGCACGACGATCTCTACTACGGCGGCGGTCACCAGCACATCTCGATCGGACCGAAGTTGATCGATCCGCCCGGCGAGTGCCGCAGCAACCACGAGGTGCTGCAGGGGCTCGGCCGGCGGCTCAAGGTCAGGCATCCCGGGTTCGAGATGACGCCGCGCGAGTTGATCGATGCCACCCTGAAGCTCTCTGGCCACGGCGACATCGCATCTCTCGAAGCTGACCTCTGGCGCGATCTGCAACCGGATTTCCGCACCTCACATTATCTCGACGGCTTTGCCCACGCTGACGGGAAGTTCCATTTCAAGGCCGATTGGGCGCATCCGCCGTTCGGCCTCAAGATGGGCGACATCGACAGCATGCCGGGGCTGCCGGACCACTGGGCCGTGATCGAGGAGGCGGACCAAATGCATCCGTTCCGCCTGGCGACCAGTCCCTCGCGCAGCTTCCTCAATACAACCTTCAACGAGACCCCGTCGTCGCAGCAGCGCGAGGGCAGGGCGTCGGTGATGATCCACCCGCTTGATGCGGCTTCGCTCGATATTGGCGACGGCGATGCTGTGACGCTCGGCAACACAAGGGGCGAGACCTCGCTGGTCGCAAGGTTGTTCGACGGTGTTCACCGCGGGGTGCTGATCGCGGAATCGATCCATCCCAACACCGATCATATCGGCGGCAAGGGCATCAATACGCTGACCGGCGCCGAAGCAGTTGCCCCGATCGGCGGTGCGGCCTTCCACGACAACAAGGTGTGGATCAAGAAGGCAGCGCCTGCGCGCAAGAGCTAGATCGCGCTTGCAGTTCACCGTCGTCCTGCCGCAAATGCTTGCCAGCATGCGGCGAACAGGCGAGTGGGACCATGACCGACCATAGCAGCGTCATCCGCGAGAAGCGCGGACAGGCTTTCTGGATCACCATCAACCGGCCGGATAAGCGCAATGCGCTGAACGGCGACGTCATCGCCGGCATCGCGAGGGGTTATCGCGACGCCCATGACGACAAGGAAGTCCGCGTGATCGTGCTGACCGGAGCGGGCGAAAAGGCGTTCTGCGCCGGCGCCGATCTGCAGAACAGCGGCGCTGCCTTCGCGATGGATTTTTCCCGCCCCAACGTCGACTACGCCGATCTGTTGCGGCTGTCGCAGAACGCCACGAAGCCCGCGATCGCCCGTGTCGGCGGCGTTTGCATGGCCGGCGGCATGGGGCTGCTCTGCATGACCGATATGGCGGTCGCTGCCGACAATGTCATCTTCGGGCTGCCCGAGGTGAAGGTCGGTGTGTTCCCGATGCAGGTGATGAGCCTCTTGCAGTCGATCGCGCCGCCGCGCCTCATCAACGAATGGGCGCTGACCGGCGAGCCCTTCGACGCCAAGGCTGCACTCGCCGCGGGCCTTCTCAACTATGTCGTGCCGGCCGCCGAGCTCGACGCCAAGATCGACTGGCTGATCGGCCGCATCGTCGACAAGTCGCCGACCGCGATTCGCCGCGGCAAGTACGCCATGCGCGCGATCGCCTCGATGTCCTTTGACGAGAGCATCGCCTATACCGAGAGCCAGATCGCGCTGCTTGCGATGACCGAGGATGCGAAGGAGGGCCTCAAGGCCTTCGGCGAAAAGCGCAAGCCGACCTGGCCCGGGAAATAGCTACCCCGCGTTGGCCTTCAGCCCCGCGGCTTCAATGCCGGTAACGGCGCAAATCTCGTCATTGTCGGACGTGTCGCCGCTGACGCCGACGGCGCCGAGCAGCTTTGTGCCGTCCTGGATCAGCACGCCGCCGGGTACCGGCACCAGGCGTCCCTGCGCAATCGCATTCACCGCACTGACGAAATAGGCCTGCTCCTGCGCACGCTGGAACAGCGCTCGCGAGCCCATTCCCATGGCAAGCGCACCATAGGCCTTGCCATGCGCGATCTCGGCGCGCATCAGGCTGGTGCCGTCCTGCGCCGCAGTGACTTTGACGGCGCCGCGCGCATCCAGGATGGTGATGACCAGCGGCTTCAGTTTCTTCTCGACGCCCTTTGCAAGGGCGGCATCAAGAATCTTGCGAGCGACGTCGAGAGTCAGTTCTGCCATCATCATTCCTTTACGTGGATGTCGTTGATTTCGCGTTGTCGAGGCTCATCGCCAGCACGCGCGCGACATGAATGGCCTCGCGCGCGGCGCCGTCCTTGATCTGGTGGCGGCAGGAGGTGCCATCGGCGACGACGATGGCGTCGCTGTCGGCGCGTCGCACGGCCGGCAGCAATGACAGCTCGGCCATCTCCATCGAGGTATCATAGGTGTCGGCGCCATAGCCAAAGGCGCCCGCCATGCCGCAGCAGCTTGATTCGATCGTCTCGACCTTCAGTTCCGGAATGAGCCGCAGCGTCTTCTCCACCGGTTTGAACGCGCCGAACGATTTCTGGTGGCAGTGACCGTGCACCAGCGCCCGGCCGCTGATTGCGCCGAGCGGCAGTTTAAGCCGGCCCGCCTCGGCTTCGCGCACCAGAAATTCCTCGAACAGCAACGCATGTGCGCTGATCGCCTTGGCATCATTGTCGGTACGCAGCGACAGCAATTCATCGCGCAAGGTGAGGAGGCAGCTCGGCTCCAGTCCCACAATGGGTACGCCGCGCGCGGCGAACGGGGCGTAGGTCGCAACAAGGCGCGCGAGCTCCGCTCGGGCCTGTTCGACGAGGCCGGCGGAGAGGAACGTGCGCCCGCAGCATACCGGCCGGCTGCGATCGGCGGGCCTTGGAAGGTGCACGCGATAGCCGCCGTCGATCAGCACCCGCAGGGCGGCATCGAGATTTTCGCGCTCGTAGGTGCGATTGAAGGTGTCGGCAAACAGCACGACCTCGCGGCCGTCGGCGGGACCGGAGACTTCCGCATCGGGCGCGAACACGTCGCGGCGGAAGGCGGGCAGGGCACGTCTGGCGCTGATGCCGGCGAATTTCTCGAACAAGAATCGCAGCAATGCGCTGCTGTTACGCAAATTCGCAATCGGCGCGAGGCGCGCGGCAAGGCCGGCATAGCGCGGCAGATATCCGACCAGCCGGTCACGCAGCGAAAGCCCGTGCTTGGCCGCCCGCGCTGCCAGCACCTCGATCTTCATCTTCGCCATGTCGACGCCAACGGGGCATTCATGCCGGCAGGCCTTGCAGGAAACGCAAAGCTTCAGCGTCTCCATCATCTCGTCGGATGAGAGCGCGTCCGGCCCCAGCTGGCCCGAGATCGCCAGCCGCAGCGTGTTGGCGCGGCCGCGCGTGACGTCCTTCTCGTTGCGAGTGGCGCGATAGGACGGGCACATCACGCCGCCTTCGAGCTTGCGGCAGGCGCCGTTGTTGTTGCACATCTCGACCGCGCCCTGAAAGCCGCCGCCGGCGCCGGGATAGGCCGACCAGTCGAGTGCGGTCTTCAATTCGCCAACGCGATAGTCCGGTGCATAGCGGAACAGCGAGCGGTCATCCATCTTCGGCGGATCGACGATCTTGCCGGGGTTGAGCACCTGGCCGGGATCGAAGCGCTGCTTGACCTCCCTGAAGTCGGCGATGATGCGCCCGCCGAACATTTGCTCGTGGAATTCCGAGCGCACCAGCCCGTCGCCATGCTCGCCGGAATGCGAGCCCTTGTATTCCCGCACCATGGCGAAGGCCTCTTCGGCGATGGCGCGCATCGCCTTGACGTCCTTCTCGAGCTTCAAATTGAGCACGGGGCGCACGTGCAGGCAGCCCTCGGAGGCGTGTGCATACATGGTGCCACGTGTACCGTGCTTGGCAAATATCGCATTCAGCCGCTCGGTGTAGTCAGCCAGATGCGGCAGCGGCACCGCGCAATCCTCAACGAAGGAGACGGGCTTGCCCTCCTGCTTCATCGACATCATGACGTTGAGGCCGGAGGTGCGGAAATCCGCGATCGCCGTTTGCGTCACAGGCTCGACGACGTCGACCACGCCGCCCCATTTGCGCTGCGGATTATTCCAGCCGAAGCCGAGGTCCGACATCAATTCGGAGAGCTGCTTCAGCTTCTGCAGATTGTCGGCCTGATCCTCTTCCGCGAATTCGACGATCAGCAGCGCGTCAGGATCGCCGCGCACGGTCGCTTCGATCACCGGCCGGAACATCGCGATATCGCGCCCCAGTGCGATCATGGTACGATCGACCAGTTCGACCGCGATCGGCCGCAGCTTCACTAGATGCTGGGCCGCGTCCATCGCCTCGTAAAAGCTGCCGAAATGGCAGACGCCGAGTACCTTGTTGCGGATCACCGGCCACAGCTTCAGCTCGACTTGCGTGGTGAAGGCGAGGGTGCCTTCGGATCCGACCAACAGATGCGCCATGTTGTTCGGCGCGTTGCGCGGCACCAGCGCATCTAGATTGTAGCCGCCGACCCGGCGCTGCACCTTCGGGAAGCGCGCGGCGATCTCGGCTGCCTCGCGCTCGCCGAGGTCTAGCATGTCGCGGAACAGCGCGAGGCCACTCTCCCCTGAATTTGTTTGCGCAAGATCGCGCGTCACCTCGCCGAAATGCAGCCGTGTGCCGTCAGCCAAAGCCGCGTCCATCGCCAGGGTGTTGTCGCGCATGGTGCCGTAGCGCAGCGAGCGGCCGCCGCAGGAATTGTTGCCGGCCATGCCGCCGATGGTGGCGCGCGAGGCGGTGGAGACGTCGACCGGAAACCACAGCCCGTGCTTCTTCAGCTGCCGGTTGAGGTCGTCGAGCACGATGCCAGGCTCGACCACGCAGGTTCGGTTTGCCACATCCAGCGAGATGAGTCGGTTCAGGTATTTCGAGACATCGACGACAATGCCTTCGTTGACGGTCTGGCCGCATTGCGAGGTGCCGCCACCGCGGGGGGTGACGATGCGACCCTCATCCCGGCAAATGGCGAGCGCCGTCAGCGCCTCGTCCATGCTCCGGGGCACCACGACGCCCGCCGGCACGATCTGGTAGAAGGAGGCGTCGGTCGCGTAGCGGCCGCGGCTGAAGGCGTCGAACAGCACATCGCCGGTCACATTCGACCGCAGCCGTCGCTCAAGCGTCGAGGCGTTCTTCATCCCAAATCCAAAGCGATTTCAGAGGGCTGTTGTAACCCCTCAATACGATTATCCACTTTTTCCTCGGATGAATTACATTATGAATTCAAAATCGGCAACCTAGCCGCTCGCGGCGATTGCCGGATCGGCATCCCTTGTCGCGGCCAAATGCTCGACGGCGGCGGTCCGCTTGTTGCGCAAATGCTGGAACAGGATGTCGGCGAGCTCGCTTGCCGCGCGGCGGCGCAACGCGTCCAGGATCGCCTCGTGTTCGCGCATGGCCTCGCCCCAGCGCTGCCGCTTGCGGGCGAAATTGGCGGAGTAGCGCACGCGGCGGATCCGGCCGGCGAAGCTGGCGTAGGCGGTGCGCAGCGCCTCGTTGCGGGCGGCTGCGACGATGCTCTCGTGGATGCGCTGGTTGACCTGAAAATAACCGTGCATGTCGCTGTTGAGATAGTAGCCGTACATCTCATAGTGCAGCCGCTCGATCGCCGCGATTTCCTCGTCGGTGATGGCCTCGCAGGCGAGGCGCCCGGCGAGGCTTTCGAGCCCCGCCATGACGTCGAAGAGCTCCTCGAGATCCCGCTCGCTGAGCTGGCGCACCCGCGCGCCGCGGTTGGGCAGTAGCTCGATCAGTCCTTCGGCTGCCAGCACCTTCAGCGCTTCGCGCAGCGGCGTCCGGGAGATGCCGAGCATCTCGCAGAGCTGCCGTTCCGGAACACGCGCGCCCTCCGCGATGTTGCCTTCGACCACATAGTCGCGAAGTCGCAGCAGGATTTCACCGTGCAGCGAGACCTCCTGGCGGTCGGGCTGGGTGATCGGCACCCCACCTTCGGGAATCGAGGATTTCATTTGCATAACAGTAGTTTGCGAAATCTGCGGCGTCGACGATCCGAATCGAATACCAGATTTCGGTTGAAAAGACAAAAAATGAATGCAAAATAGCTCAAGGCACTGTTTGGGAGGGTCTCATGCGGCAAGGACGGCATTTTTTGCAGATTCCAGGGCCGAGCCCGGTCCCGGACCGGGTTCTTCGCGCGATGGACATGCCTGTTATCGATCACCGCAGTGCCCAGTTTGGTGAGCTCGGCCGGGCGGTGCTGGAAGGCAGCCAGAAGGTTTTCCAGACCTCTGGCCCGGTGGTGATCTTTCCGTCGTCCGGGACCGGCGCGTGGGAAGCCGCGATCGTCAACACGCTGTCGCCCGGCGACAAGGCGCTGATGGTGGAGACCGGCCACTTCGCGACGATGTGGCGCCAGATGGCCGGCCGCTTCGGCATCGAAGTCGATTTCATTGCCGGCGATTGGCGCCGCGGCGCCGATCCCGCGCAGATCGAGACCCGGCTCGCCGATGATACCAAGCACACCATCAAGGCGGTGATGGTCGTCCATAACGAGACCTCGACCGGCGCCACCAGCCGCATCGCCGACATCCGCGCGGCGATCGACCGCACGGCGCATCCCGCATTGCTGATGGTCGATACCATCTCCTCGCTCGGGTCGATCGACTACCGGCACGACGAATGGAAGGTCGACGTCAGTGTCAGCTGCTCGCAGAAGGGATTCATGCTGCCGCCCGGACTCGGTTTCAACGCGATCTCCGAGAAGGCGCGCGCCGCCGCCAGAACCAATCGGATGCCGCGCTCTTATTTCGACTGGGAGGAGATGCTGAAGCCGAATGCGAAGGGCTTCTTCCCGTACACGCCGGCGACAAACCTGCTTTACGGCCTGCGCGAGGCGATCGCGATGCTGCTCGAAGAGGGGCTCGACAACGTGTTCGCACGTCACAAGCGGCTCGCCGCAGCGACGCGAACCGCGGTCAATCAGTGGGGGCTGGAAGTGCTGTGCCAGGAACCTCTGGAGCATTCGCCCGTGCTGACCGCCGTGCTGATGCCGCCGGGGCACGACGCCGATCAATTCCGCCAGGTCGTGCTCGATAATTACAACATGTCGCTCGGCTCGGGCCTGTCGAAGGTCGCGGGCAAGGTGTTCCGCATCGGCCATCTCGGCGAATGCAACGAACTGACGCTGCTCGGCGCGCTGACCGGCGTGGAAATGGGGTTGTCGGCCGCAGGCGTGCCGCATCGCGCGGGCGGCGTGGCGGCTGCGATGAATTACCTCGAAGGCCGCACCGAAACCAACAATCCCACGCCGCTCAAGGTGGTGGGCAAGTGACGCCTTCAGCGGACCGAACTTCATTGGTCGGTTGAGGGCTCGCAATATTCCGGCGGCCGCTGTGGCTATCAGCAAAGCCGCCGGCACGATCAAAACATCAGGCGAAAAGCGCCGACATATCATGGAGGGAATACGGCGCCCGATGGCGATAACCTCCGGCAAAGCCCTGCTTCTAATGCATTGATATCCCTCGCCCGGAGGGGGACAAGCCAGCCGAATAGTGGTATTCGAGCGGCTCGCGAAGCCAAGGCGAGATAAGTCAAGACCGGAAGGAAGCCCATGACCGTGCATACTGGAAGGCA
>DATEJC010000518.1:0-3864 GCA_035278345.1 Bradyrhizobium sp.
AGCGGGCCGTCGCTGTGGCCCGCAAACAGATCGATGCGATGTCGCTCGCCGGGACCATAGCGGAGTGCGCGCGGCGGGTGTTTACCGCGGTAGTCCGCGGCATCCCTTACCCAGCCCGCCATCACGGCCGGATGTTCCGGCACGCGGGCGCGGTTATTGTATTCGGCCTCGTAGTCGATCGCGCTCACCGCTCTTCGCCTGCCCTGCTGCGCGCGGATTTCTGCACCGAGCCCTTGGTCTTGCCGAGCAGGCGCATCAGCTCGCGGACGTCCTTGGGCGAGAGATCGCCGAACATGTCGGAGATCCAGGTCTGGTGTTCGGCGGCCATCTTGCGGAATTCGGCGCGGCCGCTTCGGGTCAGGCGGATCACCTGCACACGGCGGTCGGTCTCGGAGGTGCGGCGGTCGAGATGACCGGACTCCACCAGACGCTCGACCAGGCCCGTCACATTGCCATTGGAGACCATCATGCGCTTGGAAACGTCCGACAGCGTCATGCCGTCGGGCGCCTTGTCGAGCTGGGCCATCAGGTCGAAGCGCGGCAGCGTGACGTCGAAGCGCTCGCGCAGCCGGCCGCGCACCTCGCCTTCGATCAGGTTGGTGCAGGTCAGAAGGCGCAGCCAGAGCCGCAGCTCATTGCCGTGCTCGTCAGGCAACTCGACGGCCTTGGTCTCGGAATCGAGGATCATGAAAACACCCGAAGCGGCTGATCTCCGAGTTTTTGAACAGTTCTCGGCATCCGGCAAGCCAAAACACCCGCCGCAACCGAAATTCTTTAGGCTTCAAGCAATTGGCGCGCAGCTTGCATGGCACCGTCGGCCAGCGGAACTGCCTTGCTTGCGGTGCCCGCCGTCGTCGGCATAAGCTTCGCGCTGGAGCAAGCCGAAGCGGACCAAACCGCCTGACGTGGGAGTAGCGGGATGAAACAGCACCTGACCTTTGCCGCAACGGCGGTTCTTGTGGGTTTGACGGCCGGCGCGGCCACAGCGCAGGAGAAACTCAAGATCGGCGTGATCGTGACGACCTCGGGTCCCCCGGCGGCGCTGGGCGCCCAGGTGCGCGACGGCTTTGCGCTTGCGGTCAAGGATCTCGGCGGCAAGATGGGCGGGCGCGAGGTGGAGATCGTCAATGTCGACGACGAACTCAAGCCCGACGTTGCGGTCATCAAGGTCAAGGGCCTCCTGGAACGCGAGAAGGTCGATTTCGTGGTCGGCCCGATCTTCTCGAACATCCTGCAGGCGATCCACAAGCCGGTCACCGAGAACAAGACCTTTCTGATCAGCCCTAACGCCGGCCCCTCCAGCTATGCCGGCAAGGATTGCAGCCCGTTCTTCTTCGTGACCTCCTACCAGAACGACCAGAATTTTCGGGTCCTCGGCAAGGTCGCGCAGGACCGCGGCTACAAGCGAATGTACCTGATGGTGCCGAACTATCAGGCCGGCCGCGATGCCGTCGCCGGCTTCAAGCTCGATTACAAGGGCGAGATCGTCGAGGAAAGTTATCTGCCGCTCAACTCGATCGACTTCCAGCCGGAGCTGACCAAGGTCAACTCGCTGAAGCCGGACGCCGTGTTCACCTTCATGCCCGGAGGCTTGGGCGTCAATCTCGTCAAACAGTATCGCCAGGCCGGCCTTGCCGATCGCATCCCGGTGCTCTCCGCTTTCACCGTCGATGAATCGACGCTGCCGGCGCAGCAGGATGCGGCGGTCGACATGTTCGGCGGCGCCAACTGGGCGCCCAATCTCGACAATCCCCAGAGCAAGAAATTCGTGGCGAGCTATGAAGCTGCGTACAACAACGTGCCCGGCACCTACGCCATGCAGGCCTACGACGCAGCGATGCTGATCGACAGCGCTGTGAAGGCGGTGAAGGGCGATCTCTCCAACAAGGACGCGGTGTCCGCCGCACTGAAGAAGGCAGACTTCACCTCGCTGCGCGGCAGCTTCAAGTTCAACACCAACGGCTATCCGATCCAGAATTTCTATCTGACCAAGGTCGCCAAGCGGCCGGACGGGAAATTCCAGACCGAGATCGTCGAGAAGGTGTTTTCCGATTCCGTCGACAGCTACGCCAAGGACTGCAAGGCCGCCAAGTAGAGTAAAAGGAAGGAACACGCCGATGACGAACGAGATCGCGGGCATCACCCGCGCCAATGAGGGTATTCAGGGGATCAGCTGGAACATCCTCGGCCAGACCTATGTGCCGAAGAACCGCACCGAACACTCTTTCTCCTGGCACGCGACCTTCCCGGTCGGCACCTTCGTGCCGCCGCACATTCATCCCGACCAGGACGAATATCTCTACATCCTCGAGGGCCGGCTCGACTTCATGCTCGACGGCGCCGATGAGTTCGCCACCGCCGGCGATACGGTGCGCCTGCCGATGGGCAAGCCGCACGGCATCTTCAACAAGACGCAACAGACGGCCAAGACGCTGTTCTGGGTGTCGCCGACGCGGCGGCTCTATGATTTGTTCTGGGCGATCCACAACATGAAGCAGCAGAACCCCGACGACGTGGTGCGGCTCGCGGCCGAGCACAACATCCACTTCCTGCCGCCGCCTCCGGGGTAGACTCCCGTCACACGCGCTTTCTCCCCTGATCCCGAGAGCTTGCGTAGCAGACGTAGGGTGGGCAAAGGCGCGCTTGCGCCGTGCCCACCTTCACGTGCACCGGTGCAAGAATGGTGGGCACGCTGTGCTTTGCCCACCCTACGGCGATATTACGACCGTGCCACCACGCGCGCGGCAAAACCGGCTTTCGCCGCGTAGCCGCGAACGATTGCCTCGCGCTGCTCATAGGGCAGAACGCCGTCGACGTCGCCGCCAAAACCCTGCGGCGCGAGTTGCTCGACGGCGTCGATGACGCCTTCCGGGCCGCCGCGGCGGTTGGAGGCGACGACGTCGGCGGTCATCGGCAAACGCTGCTGCTCGTAGGCCGCCAGCGCCTGGCGCGGATGCTCTGCACGCGCCAGCATGTCGGCGAGGCAGCGCGCATCGAGGATCGCCTGCGAGGCGCCGTTGGAGCCGACCGGATACATCGGATGGGCGGCATCCCCAAGCAGCGTGACGCGGCCGCTCGACCAGTAGGGCAAGGGGTCGCGATCGCAGCAGGGATATTCCCAGAACTCGGGCGTTGCGCTGACAAGTCCCCTGAAATCGACCTGCGGAACCGAAAAGCCCGCGACGTGCGGCATCAGTTCCTCGCGGCTGCCGAGGCGCGACCAGTCCTCGCGGCGCGGCGGCGGCGCCGAGCCGTCGCCGATCTTCACCAGCACCGCCCAGTTGGTGAGACGCGTCGCCGGGCTCGATCCTTCCGCGATCGGATAGATCACGGCCTTGGCGTTCAACCCGCCGGCGATGATCATCGATTTTCCGGTGAGGAAAACCGGCCAGTCGCGGGCGCCGCGCCACAGCATCAGGCCGTTCCAGCACGGCGGCCCCTCTTCCGGAAATAGCGTTTCGCGTACCTTGGAATGAATGCCGTCGGCGCCGATCAGGATGTCGCCGCGCGCGGTATGGACATGCGCGCCGCTGCGATCGAAGAAGAACGCGCTGACGCCGCCTTCGTCCTGGCTGAAGGAGCCGAGCCTGCAGCCGGTGCGGATCGCCTCGGGGCCGAGGCGCTCGATCACGGCCTGATGGATCACGCTCTGCAGGCGGCCGCGATGAATGGAGAATTGCGGCACCTCATGGCCGGCATCGAGCCCGCGCTTCTCGTGCCAGACCTGCTGGCCGTGGCGCGTCAGATAGAACAGCTCGAAGGTGCGGATGGCGGCGGCATCGAGCCGATCGAGCAGGCCGAGCTGGGCGAGCTCGCGGATGGCATGCGGCAGCGTGTTGATGCCGACGCCGAGCTCACGGATGG
>DATEJC010000519.1:0-4512 GCA_035278345.1 Bradyrhizobium sp.
CGGCAAGATCCTGAAGACCGCCCTGCGCGACCAGTTCAAGGCCTACAGCTTCCCGAACGCAGCCGCGTAAGTTTGGGCGGGGCGCATTCAAGCCGATGCGCCTCGCCCACAGCATTTGTCGCGCACCCAGCGGTGATCACCGCGTGTGACGGTGCGTTTCCGGCACGGCTTTTCCAGCCAGCTCATGACCGATTGACGATAAGGCTCGCATTACGTCCGTGACGGAAGACGCTATGGCGGCCCTCCGCGCGCGCTGGGCGATCTCCCGGTAAGCATCGAAATTGATACTGCCGTCGGGATGGCGCAGGACAACTGCGTCGCCCGTCATCCCGGCTGCGCCGCCGAACGGCTCGATTTCCCGAAACATGGTGGACTCCTTCAGTATAAGGGTCTTGATAGTATTGCAGAATTGGATGAGTATAATTGGCTTATTATTCCGATCATACCTGAATCAAATTCATGAATAGCTCCGCGTCCTCCGAAATGAACGCCTTCGTCCGGGTGGCCGAGCGCGGCAGCTTCGCTGCGGCGGCGACCGACCTTGGCCTGACCCCCTCTGCCCTCTCCAAGCTCGTGACGCGGATCGAGGACCGGCTTGGCGTGCGGCTCTTGACCAGGACCACGCGAAAGCTGGCGCTGACCGCCGAGGGCGAGTTGTTTGTTGCCCGCAGCCGCGACATCCTCGCCTCAATCGAAGCCGCCGAAGCCGAGGTGACGGCGGCGAGCGAGCGGCCGCGCGGCCACCTGAGGGTCAGCGTCGGCACGACCGTCGCCAAGCAAATCCTCCGTCCTGCGCTTCCCGATTTTTTCGCCCGCTATCCCGACATTACGGTCGAGCTTCACGTCTCGGACCGGCAAGCCGATCTCGTCGCCGAGCAGATTGACGTCGCGATCCGCTCCGGCACGCTCGGCGATTCAACGCTGGTGGCGCGCAAGGTCGGTGAAGCGAGACGCGTGATCTGCGCCAGTCCGAGCTATCTGGAGAGGCATGGATCGCCTCAGGTGCCTGCCGATCTCTTGCGGCATAATTGCCTGACCTTGCCGGGACCTGCGTGGACTCAATGGCCGTTCCACACCCATGAAGGCATCAATCGGCTCGCGGTGTCGGGCACGTTCACAAGCGACAACGCCGACCTGCTGCTCGACATGGCGGTGGCCGCCCTCGGCATCGCCCGGTTGGCAGATTTCATCATTGCGCGCGCCGAGCAGGAGGGTGCTCTCGTCCGGCTGCTGGAGGATAGCCATGTGCCGGAATCGTTTCCGATCCACGCGCTGACCGTTCCGGGCCGCCACCGCGCGCCCCGCATCAGGGCCTTTATCGACTTTGTCGCCGAACAGTTCGGCCGGGTCGCATGACGGCGAGCCCTGCCCGGCGGACTTGCGGATATTCTCGCGCACGCGGCTTTCCTGCGCAGCCAAACTCCCTTGAATTTGCCGCAGGTCCGTGGTCTCAACGGGCTATATCAGCGGCCGGTGCCCTGTTGCCGGCGACGTCCCACATGGCAGTTCCGTAAAGCAAATGGCCCGCAGGTTTTCCGCCCCTTACCAGACGGAGCCCGTGTCCGCACTCGCGACATGGTCACGCAATCTGGCCGTGTTCTCGGTCATCGCGGTCTTGGTGTCGATCCTCATCGTCCGCTTCGGCTTCCTCGAGATCAAGCCGGCGCTGGCGACGTTCTTCGGCGGACTTGCCGTCGCCGGCCTTTCTATCGTGGTCGGGCTCGCCGCGTTCGCCTCCATCTGGCAGAACGGCTCGCGCGGCATGGGCCGCATCCTGCTGGCGCTCTTGATCGCCGCGGTCGTGCTCGCCTATCCGGGGTACCTTGCCCTGCAATACCGCAAGCTGCCCAAGATCTACGACATCACTACCGACCCGATCGATCCGCCGCGCTTCGAAGCGCTGGCACGGCTGCGCGCCGGCGAAGGCGCCAACTCCGCCGTCTATGCCGGCCTCTATTCGGCGGAGCAGCAGCGCACCGCCTACCCCGACATCGAGACGGTCGAGCTCGAAATCCCGGCGCTGCGCGCCTATGACGTCGTGCTGCAACTCGTCAACAAGCGCAAATGGCGCATCGTCGACGAACGCGCGCCGCAGCCGCGCCGCGATGGCCATATCGAAGCGATTGCGCAGACGCTGATCATGGGATTTCGTGAGGACGTCGTCATCCGCATCAAGGCGGACGGCGAGGATTCCCGCGTCGATATCCGCTCTTCTTCGCGCTTTTTCGAAAGCGACCTCGGCAGCAATGCCTCGCGCGTAACCAAGCTGATCGAGGATATCAACGCCGCAGCGGAAGCGGCCGCCCTAAAGCCGGTGAAGAAGACCCCGACCGCACCGGCGCCGAAGGCACCCGCCAAGACGGTGAAGAAGTGACGCACCAGCGTCAGGAGGCCATCCGGTAGGTCCCGCCGATCACGGGATCGCCGTCGGTCGCCACGATGCCGCGCGCGACCAGATCTTCCAGATGCGCCAGCACGGAATAGCCGGCGGCATTGGTAAGCCGCGGATCGATGCCGATATAGATCGCGCGCACCATGGTGGGGATGTCGGCATCGCCCTTGGAGAGGCGATGCAGGATCGAAGCCTCGCGGGCGCGGCGGTGCCGCTCGAGGAAACGCACATAGCGCGGGCCGTCAGGAATCTCCGGGCCGTGGCCGGAGAAATAGAGATCCTCGCCGCGCCGCGCGAGGCGGTCGAGCGAGGCCATATAGTCGATCATCGAGCCGTCGGGCGGCGCCACGATCGAGGTCGACCAGCCCATCACATGGTCGCCGACGAAATTGATCTTCCGCTCCGGCCAGGCGAAGGCGAGATGGTTCGCGGTGTGGCCGGGCGTGGCCACCGCTTCCAGACGCCAGCCGGCGCCCTCGATGACGTCGCCGTTCTTCACCATCACGTCAGGCCTGAAGTCGCGGTCGGCGCCGGATTCCGGATTGTGCTTCTCGCTCTCGAAACGCGGCCGCGAGGCGCGATGCGGACCTTCGGCATAGACGGGCGCGCCGGTAGCTTGCTTGATCCGCGGGGTGTTCGGCGAATGGTCGCGATGGGTATGCGTCACCAGGATGTGCGTCACCGTTTCGCCGCGCACCGCATCGAGCAGCGCTTTGGCATGCGCCTCGTCGTCCGGGCCGGGATCGATGATCGCGACATTGCCCTTGCCTACAATGTAACTGACCGTCCCGGTGAAGGTGAACGGGCTCGGATTGTTGCAGAGGACGCGCCGCACGCCGGGGCGGGCTTCCTCGACCACGCCGGGCTTGAGGGGAAAGTCACGGTTGAAGGGGATGTCGTCGTTGTCGGCCATTGTTGTTCAACTCTCGCATTCGTCATGCCCGGGCAAAAGCGCGAAGCGCGTCTTCGCGCTAGACGTCCCGGGCATCCACGCTCTTCGTTCGATAGGCTCAAGACGTGGATGGCCGGGACAAGCCCGGCCATGACGAGGAAGGACGGGACACCGTTTAGGAAAACGCCTGAATGCCCGTGATGGCGCGGCCCAGGATCAACGCGTGGACGTCGTGGGTGCCTTCGTAGGTGTTCACGGTTTCCAAATTCGCGGTGTGACGCATCACGTGATACTCGATCTGGATGCCGTTGCCGCCGTGCATGTCGCGCGAGACGCGGGCGATGTCGAGCGCCTTGCCGCAATTGTTGCGCTTGACGATGGAGATCATCTCCGGGGCCATTTTGCCCTCGTCCATCAGGCGGCCGACGCGAAGCGAAGCCTGCAGCCCAAGCGCGATCTCGGTCTCCATGTCGGCAAGCTTCTTTTGCACTAACTGCGTGGCGGCGAGCGGCCGGCCGAACTGCTTGCGGTCGAGCGTGTATTGCCGCGCGCGGTGCATGCAGTCTTCCGCGGCGCCCATCGCGCCCCAGGAGATGCCATAGCGGGCGCGATTGAGGCAGCCGAACGGTCCCTTCAAGCCGGACACGTTGGGCAGCAGTGCGCTTTCCGGCACCACGACATTCTCCATCACGATCTCGCCGGTGATGGAGGCGCGAAGCGAGAGCTTGCCGCCGACTTTCGGCGCGGACAAGCCCTTCATGCCCTTCTCGAGGATGAAGCCGCGGATCTGGTTGTCATGCGCTGACGATTTCGCCCAGACCACGAAGACGTCGGCGATCGGCGCATTGGAAATCCACATCTTGCTGCCGGTCAGCTTGTAGCCGTCGGACACCTTCTCGGCGCGGGTCTTCATGCCGCCGGGATCGGATCCGGCATCGGGCTCGGTCAGGCCGAAGCAGCCGACCCATTCGCCGGTCGCAAGCTTGGGCAGATATTTCTTGCGCTGGGTTTCATCGCCATAGGCATAGATCGGGTACATCACCAGCGAGGACTGCACCGAATTCATCGAGCGATAGCCGGAGTCGACGCGCTCGATCTCGCGCGCGACGAGGCCGTAAGCCACGTAGCTGGCATTGGCGCAGCCATACTCCTCCGGCAGCGTGACGCCGATCAGGCCGAGCTCGCCCATCTCGTTGAAGATCTCGCGGTCGGTCTTCTCTTCGAGATA
>DATEJC010000520.1:0-8332 GCA_035278345.1 Bradyrhizobium sp.
GCGAGGACCTGCCCGAGGAGCATAATTGCGTCACGCTCGATCCCGTGCTCAAGGACAGCCACGGCATCCCGGCGCCGAAGATCAACTACACGATCAGCGAGAACAGCACGAAAATGATGGCACACGGCATCGCGCGCGCCAAAGAGGTGCTGGCGGCGGCGGGAGCGACCGACATCTGCGTCAACAGCCCGATTCCCTATGGCGGCTGGCATCTGCTCGGCACGGCGCGGATGGGCACTGACCCCGATCGTTCCGTGGTGAATGAATGGGGCCGCTCGCATGACGTGAAGAATCTCTTCATCGTCGACGGCAGCGTGTTCGTCACCTCGGGCGGGGTCAACCCGACCTCCACTATCCAGGCTGTCGCGCTCTACATCGCCGACCAGATGAAGCAGCGCCTCGCCAATCTCTTTGACTGAGGAAGCGATGTCCGAACTTAACCAGGCCCAGCGCGACGATCTCCGCACCATCGCCGCCATGATCATTCCGGCAAGCAACGAATATAAAGTGCCGGGCGCCGATGATGCGGCGATCCAGGCCGATATCCTGAAGACGCTCGGCCGCGATACCGCGCTCGTGCGGCAGGCGCTCGATCATCTGGCGCGGCTCGCCGGCAAGCCGCTGGCCGCGCTCGATCCGGCGAAACGCGATATCGTCGCGCAGGAATTCCGCGCCAGCGGCGGCGCGGCGGCGGCCACGCTCGTCCGTGTCGTCCTGCAGTGCTACTACCGCGACGACCGCGTGCTGCGCTCGCTCGGCCTCGAGCTGCGCGCGCCATTCCCGAAGGGTCATGTTCTCCAGGACGGTGACTGGTCGCTGCTCGATCCCGTCAAGGCGCGCCCTCCGAGCCTGCGGCGCGCGTGAGGGAACGAGATTACGTTGAACTGGTGCGGCATCGGGAACTCCACCTCTCCCTTGGGAGAGGTCGGCGCGGCAGCGCCGGGTGAGGGGTTACGGTCTCTCGAATAGCAAGAGCCCTCACCCGAATTGCTTCGCAATTCGACCTCTCCCCGTTGGGGAGAGGTGAAACGAGTCCGCCGGAAGACCGATTCAACCAAAAGCCATTGTGCTCTAGACACGACCCGCAAGATGCTTGCCCGCAATATAGCCGAAGGTGAGCGCCGGCCCGAGCGTGATGCCCGCGCCTGGATAATTGCCGCCCATGATGCTCGCCATGTCGTTGCCGGCGGCATACAGGCCCTCGATCACCTTGCCGTCGGCATCCAGCGCCCGCGCATGCGCGTCGGTCTTGATGCCGGCATAGGTGCCGAGATCGCCGACCACCATCTTGATGGCGTAGAATGGCCCATTCCCGATCGGCGCGACGCAGGGATTAGGCCCGTGCAGCGCGTCACCCTGGTAACGATTGTAGGCGCGCGAGCCCTTGCCGAAGTCGGGATCGGTGCCGTTGATGGCGTTCGCGTTGAACGCAGCAACCGTCGCTTCCAGTCCCTTCGCGTCGATGCCGGTCTCGCGCGCAAGCTCGGCCAAGGTCGCGCCGCGCTTGAGATAGCCGGTCTTGAGGTGATGGCCGAGCGGCATTGGAAACGGCGCCGCGCAGCCGAGGCCGTATTTGCGCAGCGTCTGATGATCGCAGATCAGGTAAGCGCTGATCTCCTCGCCGGGCTTGGCCGCCTTCACCATGGCCTGCACGAAGTCATGGTAGGAGTTGCCTTCATTGGCAAATCGCTTGCCTTCGCGCGTCACGGCAATCACGCCCGGCTTGGCGCGGTCGATGAAGTGCGGCATCACGCCCTTGCTGCCGTCCTTGCGCGTGGTGATGGAGACCGGCACCCAGGCTGCCGCGTGGGGCAGGGTATCCTCGACGCGGCCGCCGGCGGTTTCCGCGAGCCGCAGGCCGTCGCCGGTATTGCCGGTCGGGCCGGGCGAGAAATGTTCAGCGCCGGTTGGCGCATGCGGAAACATCGCCTTGCGCCGGGCCACGTCGTGCGGGAAGCCGCCGCAGGCCAGCACAACGCCGCGCCGGGCGATGACGCGGATGCGCCGGCCATCGCGCTCAACGATCGCGCCGCGCACCGCACCGTGCTCGACGATCAGCTCGCGCACGGGAGAGGCGAGCCACAGCGGGATCTTCAGATCGAGCGCGGATTTGGCAAGCCGTCCGGCCAGCGCATTGCCGTTGGTCAGGGTCATGCCGCGGCCGTGGCGCATCACATCCACAAAATGCTTCGAGAGGCGCTTTGCCACGTAGATCGCCGACGTCAGCGACTTCGTCGCGCGCATGAAATGGACGATGTCCTTGCCGGAGCCGAGCATCATGCCGAACACGGTGAGCTCCGGCAGCGGCATGCCGATATCCTTGATCAGTGGCCCAAGCTCGCGCCCGTCGAACGGCCGCGCCACCATGGAGCGGCCGCCCTGCGTGCCGCCCGGCGCTTCCGCGTGGTAGTCCGGAAACGTCAGCGGCATGTCGAAGCGCAGGGCGGTCTTGCTGATGAAGAAGTCGACAGCCTCGGGACCCGCGGCGAGAAAGGCATCGACGCGGGCGGCGTCAAAACTGTTGCCGGCTTCGTGCCGCAGATAGGTGCGCGCCTGCTCGGGACTCTCGACGATGCCCCAGGCCTGCGCCAGCGAGGTGCCGGGGATCCACAGCCAGCCGCCGGAGCGCGCGGTGGTGCCGCCGAATTTCGGCTCCTTCTCGACGATCAGGACCTTGAGGCCGTGATGAGCCGCGGTAACTGCGGCCGACATGCCGGAGCAGCCGGAGCCCGCGACCAGCACGTCGCACTCGTAGGTGGCGGATTCGTTGTCAGGCACGCAGTTTTCCCTGGGAGTATTGGTCTGCCTTGGGTGGCCGGGAGGCCGACGGCTGTTCTGGATCGGCCCGATTGTTGTGAGCGGGCGCGGTGGTGTCAATCACCCGGCGGTGAGGGGCGGCTAAGACATCTTGCAGAGCCACACATCCGTCACCATCTGTGAAACCCTCAAGGATATCGCCATGCTGGATGTCACCTCCGATATCGCCGATGACGCGCCGTCATCGCGCGCGGCCGAGCGCGTGCCTGACAACGATCAGGCGTTGCTCGACGCCTATTCCAATGCCGTGATCGACGTGACCGACCGCGTCGGCCCGGCGGTCGTGCGCGTCGAGACAGGTCCCAAAGTGAAGACCTTGCGCGAGCGCGGCGGGCTTGGCTCTGGCATCGTGATCTCGCCTGATGGCCTTGTGCTGACCAACAGCCATGTTGTGGGCACGTCGAAAGAGATCAGGCTGCGCGACATCGAAGGCGTCGTCACCGACGCGCGCGTGCTCGGCGTCGATCCCGATACCGACCTGGCATTGCTGCGGGCCGACGGCGCGCGCGACCTGCCTTATGCTTCGCTTGGCAACTCGAAATCACTGCGCCGCGGCCAGCTCGTCGTCGCCATCGGTAACCCTCTCGGCTTTGAATCGACGGTGACCGCCGGCGTGGTCTCGGCGCTCGGCCGTTCCATTCGCTCGGTCAGCGGCCGCACCATCGAGGACGTGATCCAGACCGATGCCGCGCTCAATCCCGGCAATTCCGGCGGGCCGCTGGTCTCGACCCGCGCCGAGGTGATCGGCATCAACACCGCCATCATCTCGGGCGCGCAAGGCATCTGCTTTGCGGTCGCCAGCAACACCGCGCAGTTCGTGCTGTCGGAGATCATCCGCCACGGCTATGTCCGCCGCGCCTACATCGGCGTTGCCGGCCAGACCGCGCCGGTCCCGCGGCGGCATGCGGTGCTAGCCGGCGTCGACAACAAAATGGGTGCGCTGCTGGCGCAGATCGAGCCGGACGGGCCGGCGGCGAAGGCGGGGCTGTTGCCGGGCGATGTCGCGATCAAACTCGACGGCGTCGGCATCCATGGCGTCGACGATCTGATCCGCGCGCTCGATCGCGACCGCATCGGCCGGACGCTGGAGATGGAAGTGCTGCGGCTCGGCCGCCTGCGGGCGATCGAGATTCATCCGGTCGAGCGAAAGCCCGCGGCACGATAGACGCCGCGGGCGCGATCAATTCTTGTAGGAGGGATCAGTACGATCGAGCTTGCGCAGTAGCGCGGGCCAGGCGAGATCGCCGGTTCGGGCCGGCCGGCCGGGTTTCGGCTGCATCCGCTCATAGGTGTCTTCAAGGATGCTTTGCGGCGGATAGACCAGCTTGGTGTTGCAGGACAGCGCCATCACTTGCACCTGGCAGGCGCGCTCGAGGCGGAACAGCACGTTGAAGGCCGCCGGCACGGTGCGGCCGACCACCAGCAGGCCGTGGTTGCGCAGGATCATCGCCTCGTTGTCACCGAGGTCGCGCACCAGCCGCTCGCGCTCGTCGGCATTGTCGGCGATGCCCTCGAAGTCGTGATAGGCGATGTGCAGGAAGCGCATCGAGGTCTGCGCCAGCGGCAGCAGCCCGCATTCCATGGCGGAAACCGCCATGCCGGCCGGCGTGTGGGTATGGGCGACGCAGTCCATCTCGTGCTTGGCCATGTGGATGGCGCTGTGAATGATGAAGCCGGCGGCATTGACGTGATAGTCCGACGCGTTGAGCAGGGTATTGCCGTCGCAATCGACCTTGATCAGGCAGGAGGCGTCGATCTCCTCGTACAGCATGCCGTAGGGATTGATCAGGAACTGGTCGCGCGTGCCGGGCACGCGGCAGGAGATGTGGTTGGCGACCATCTCGGTCATGCCGTACATCGCGGTCAGGCGATAGCAGGCGGCAAGATCGACGCGGGCCTGCCATTCCTCCGCGCTGACCTGCTCGCGGACGGACTTGACGACCTTGATCGCAGGCGTGCTGACGGGAGGATTCATGGCGCTTCTCCGGAAACGTTTTGGCGGAGGATACTCTCCGGGCTTGTTGCGCCGCAAGGTGGACGTCAGGCGGCTATCGCAATCCTGCCATCGCAGATGGTGAGATTGATGCCAATCGCGCCTGCCTTGCCGCGACTTTCTGCTTACTTGCCCGCCTCGGGGGTTGCTCTAAGCTTCGCTGTTGCAGCGCCGAAACGACATAAAAGCAGGGGCGCGGCCAAGGGAAACGCATTTGAACGGACAGGCGGACCAGCGCAGCGAGGTCACGCGTGGCGCCAGCAAGGGCACTCGTCAGCGTGTGTGGGCAGGCGCCTGGGTCGCGCTGCTGCTCGCGATCCTTGCCTTCCTCGTCATCTATCCGATGCTGCTTCTGCTTGTCGGCGCGCTGACGGACGTCAATCCCGTGGTCGAGGGCATCCAGCTTTCGCATCTGTCGGTCGGCAATTTCCTCACCGTGCTCGGCAACCCGAATGTAGCGGAGGCATTGCTCAATACGTTGATCGCCTGCGGCGGCGGCACGCTGATTGCCGTGGTGATCGGGCTTGCGTTCTCCTGGATCGTCGTGCGTACCAATACGCCGTTCAAGGGTTTCATCGCCGCCGCCAGCATCCTGCCCCTGTTTGCCCCGCCGCTGGTCGCCGGCGTTGCCTGGGCCATCCTGGGCTCGCCCAAGACCGGGCTCATCAACACGATTTTCAAATGGATCGGGCTCGACTGGCGTGTCGACTTCTATTCGCTGTGGGGTCTGATCTTCGTGTTCGGCATCTACTACGCGCCCTACGTCTACATGTTCACCGCCTCGGCGCTGCGCAACATGGATCCGAGCCTGGAAGAGGCGGCAGAGATATCCGGCGCCAGCGCATTCTCGACGCTGTTCTCGGTGACCTTTCCGCTGATCATGCCGGCCATCGTCTCGGGCATGCTGCTCTCGTTCATCGTGATGCTCGGCATTTACGGCATACCTGCCGTGCTTGGCGCACCGATCAACCTCAATGTGCTCACGACCTACATCTTCAAGCTCACCAACTGGTCGCCGCCGCTTTACAACACGGCGGCTGCGGTCGCCGTGATTCTGATGGTCGTCACCGGCGCGCTGGTCTACCTGCAGCAGCGGGTGCTGAGCGGCCGCAGTTACACCACGGTGGCGGGCAAGGCGTACCGGCCGCGCAGCCTCGATCTCGGGCGCTGGCGCTGGTTCACCTTTGGACTTGCACTCATTTATCTGTTCGCCGTCGTGGTGCTGCCGATGCTGGCACTGATCGTCGCGGCGTTCCGCAAATTCATGTTCATCCGCGACGTCGCGAGCCTGTTCGACTTGCGCCAGTACTCACTGATGCATTTCGAAAGCATTTTTGACAATCCGCTGACGATGCGGTCGATCTACAACGCAGTCGAAGTCGGTATCATCACCGCGATCGTCGGCGGCGCGCTCGCATTTGCGATCGGCTACACGATCCACCGCACCAATGTGGCGGGCCGGCGCAGCATCGACCTGGTGTCGACACTGCCCGTTGCGATCCCCGGCCTCGTCGTCGGCGTCGCCTATCTCTGGGCCTGGATCGGCGTCCCCGGAGGGCTCTACGGCACGATCTGGATTCTGGCGCTCGCCTTTATTGCGCGCTTCATGCCCGACACCGTGAAGGCGCTCTCGACCTCGTTCCTGCAAATCCATCGCGAGCTGGAGGAGGCGGCCTGGATCTGTGGCAGGGGCGTGCTCGGCACCATCAGGACCATCGTGCTGCCGCTTGCCAGTCCCGGTGTGCTTGCCGCGATGACGCTGCTGTTCGTGCTGGCGATCCGCGAGCTCGGCTCGTCACTGTTTCTCTACACCAGCAAGACCATGGTTATGTCGGTGCTGCTGCTCGATTATTACGAGGGCGGCAATCTCGGCAAGACCGCGGCGTTCAGCCTGGTGCAGACCGTATTGCTTGGCGTGCTGATCGGGGGCGCCAACTGGCTGTCGCGCGGTGCGGCGCAAGGCAGCGTCGCCCGCACCGGATGAAAGAATAAAGAATGAAGGGAGGAGTGGCCATGAAGAGGAAAATCGTCGGCTGGCTCGCAGGCCTCGCCGCAGCCGTTGTGCTGAGCACAGCATCCGCGGCGCAGGAATACGGCTCGCCGGAGTTGATCGCGGCCGCCAAGGCAGAAGGCAAGCTCATCTACTACACGGCCAACTTTGCCGAGGTCGAGCAGCAGGTCATCAAGGCCTTCAACAAGCGTTTTCCCGAGATCAAGATCGAGATGGTGCGCGCCCCCGGTGGCCAGCTCATCACGCGCGTCAAGACCGAGGCCGCTGCCGGCAAGCTGATCGCCGATGTGGTCGATCACTCCGACCGCGCGCTGATGTCCGAACTGGTCGACCTGTTCCAGGACTACGCGCCGCCGAACGCCGCCGACTACAATCCGCAGGCGCAGGTTTCACCAAAGCTGTGGCCCCGCGCCACGCTGGTGTGGTCGATCGCCTACAATACGGAGCTCGTGAAGGACCCGCCGAAGAACTGGTGGGACCTCACCAAGCCGCAATACGACAAGATGACCGGGCAGGTGTTCGCGCAATCCGGCGGCACCACCTGGACCCGCATCATGTTCGAGCGGCAGGTGCTGGGCGAGGATTATTGGGCCAAGCAAGCCTCGACCCATCCGGTGCTCTATCCCTCAGGCGCGCCGATGTCGGACTCGCTGGTGCGCGGCGAGATCGCGATGGGACCGCTGCTCTACAACGCGATCTATCCAAAGCAGAAGGACGGTGCGCCGATCAAGATCTTCTTCCCGCCCGAGGGAGCGCCGGTCAATCCCTACGCGACCGGGATTCCCAAGACCGCTGCGCATCCCAACGCCGCAAAGCTGTTCCTCAACTGGTGCCTGTCCAAGGAAGGGCAGGCGTTCATGATCAAGGAGTTCGGCAATCTGACGTCGTTGAAGGAGCCGCCGGTTTATCCAGAAGGCTTTGACCCCAAGGTGGTCAAGGTCTGGTACCCCAAATTCGACGAATACGTGAAGCTGCACAAAGCCTGGGTGGCGGACTGGGACAAGACCTTTGGTTATCGGCAGTAACCGCGCATGAAGTCCGGGCCATCATGACCGCAACGCTCGAAGTCACCGATCTGCGCAAGCAGTTTGCCGTCGGCCGGCCCGCGGTCGACGGCGTCAGCTTTTCCGTGCCCGCAGGCGAGATCGTGGTGCTGCTCGGGCCGTCCGGCTGCGGCAAGACCACGACCTTGCGCTGCGTCGCCGGATTGGAGCATCCGACCGGCGGCGAGATCGCGATCGGCGGCAAGGTCGTGTCGTCGCCGGCACGCGGCATCCTGGTGCCGCCACGGCTGCGCGACCTCGGCATGGTGTTCCAGTCCTATGCGGTGTGGCCGCACATGACGGTGCGGCAGAACGTTGTCTATCCGCTGAAGCATCGAAAGCTCTCGCGCGGGGAGGCAGGCCGCAAGGTGGAGGAGGTGCTGGCGCTGGTAGGCCTCTCCGAATACGCCGATCGCCCGGTCGTAGCACTGTCCGGTGGCCAGATGCAGCGCGTGGCGCTGGCGCGCA
>DATEJC010000521.1:0-3698 GCA_035278345.1 Bradyrhizobium sp.
TATTTTCCGGGCGACACCAGCGGCTTCGGTCTCGGGTTTGCCGTGCGTACTTCGCCGCCGCCGGGCACGACCTGGCCGCTCGGCGAATACCGCTGGAGCGGCGCCGCCGGCAGCTTCTATTTTGTCGATCCCGTCGATGACATGTTTGGGATTTTCAGGGTGATGGCGCCCACAGAGGCTGGGCGGATCCAACTGGATCTGAAGACGACGATGTACGAGGCGATGGGCAAGGGCCTGCGCAAGGACTGACGGCAAGCGCGTTCCGCACCGGCACGAACGCAATCGCTCTGGTGAGGCCCTACGTCTCGCGCACGATCTCCCTGACGTGCCCGAGCATCTCCTCGATCATGTCAGCGGTGACATCGAGATGGGTGCAGGCCCGGATGCGGCCGTCCATCATGGCGAGCAGCACGCCGCGTGGGCGGAGCGCCGCCACCATCTTCTCCCCGGAGACGCCGGTGCCGTCGGGCTTGAAGAAGACGAGGTTCGTCTCCGGCTGCTGCACCTCGATGCCGTTGATCTGCGACAACCCGCGCGCCAGCGCGCGGGCGTTGGCGTGATCGTCTGCGAGACGATCGACGTTGTGATCGAGCGCGTAGATGCAAGCGGCCGCGCAGACGCCGGCCTGCCGCATCGAGCCGCCGAGTCGCTGCTTCCAGCGCCAGACTTCGTCGATGAATGCGCGCGAGCCAGCGATGACGCCGCCGATCGGCGCGCCCAGACCCTTGGAGAAGTCGATCCAGGCGGAATCCCAGCCCGCCGTCATGTCGCGTGCTGAAATGCCGGTGGCAACCGTGGCATTGAGCAGCCGTGCGCCGTCCATATGCGTGGCCATGCCATTCGCCTTGGCGGTCTTCACGACTTCATCCAGATCGGCCTTCTTCCAGATCGTGCCGCCGCCGATATTGGCGGTCTGCTCGGCACTGACCAGCACCTGCGGCGGCTGGTAGCGCGAGCGCGGATGCAATGCGGCCTTGAACGTCTGCGGTGAGAACTTTCCGTCCTCGCCCTTCAGCGGCGTGATCTGGAAGCCGCCGAGCGCCGCATGCGCGCCGCCCTCGCG
Organism: Bradyrhizobium sp.; assembly: GCA_035278345.1. GTDB lineage: Bacteria > Pseudomonadota > Alphaproteobacteria > Rhizobiales > Xanthobacteraceae > Bradyrhizobium. The sequence continues at coordinate 1,064 of DATEJC010000521.1, forward strand.
GGCGATGATATGCGCGGTCTCATGCGCCAGGATCTCGTCGCCCGGCCGGCAATGCACCAGCGTCGCCGCGACATTGCACATGGTGCCGGACGGCATGAACACCGCAGCTTCCTTGCCGAGCAAATCCGCAACCCGCTCGCACAGCGCATTGACCGTCGGATCGTCGCCGATCTGCTCGTCACCAACTTCAGCCTTCGCCATTGCCTCGCGCATGCCGGCCGACGGCCGCGTCTGCGTGTCCGACAACAGATTGATGCGCACTGGCGGGGCCTTGGGATCACGCGGGGGAGGGGTGTAGTGCATGGGTTGGGACTCTTATGGGCCGTTGAATGGATTTGATGATTTCACCAGCAGCTGGTCTGGTGTGTATTTATACACTTGACCGAAGCACCTTGAGTGTGTATAAATACTCATGAATTCGAGAGACATCATTTCAGCGCTTCGAGCAGATGGTTGGATTCAGGTCGCGCAAAAGGGAAGTCATGTCCAGTTCAAGCATCCAACCAAACGGGGGCGGGTGACCGTCCCGCATCCGAGGAGAGACGTGCCCATGGGGACATTCAAGAGCATTGAGAAGCAAGCCCGCCTCAAACTGAAGTAGCGAATAGCAAGATAAGTGAAAGGGCCTGCGGCCCGCCCTGCCAGCAGCAGAGGATGATCAGAAAATGCGACAGTATATTGCGTTGATTCACAAGGAGGCCGACAGCGACTACGGCGTATCGTTTCCCGATCTTCCAGGCGCCATCAGCGCCGGAAGGACTTTGGATGAAGCCCGAGAGATGGCCGCAGAGGCGTTAGCCTTGCATCTGGAAGGTTTGGCGGCAGATGGCGAAGCCGCGCCGGAACCAAGCTCTCTGGAAGAAATCATGAGCGATGCGCAAAACAGGGAAGCCGTTGCCGTTCTAATCGCCGTACCAGCGGCCGAAGTGAAGAGCGTGCGCATCAATGTGACGATGCCGGCCGATGTGCTCGATCAGATTGATCGATACGCAGAGCAACAAGGGTTCACGCGTTCGGGTTTTCTTGCCCAGGCTGCAAAGAAAGCAATGGCCGGCTAGCACACTCGTAGTGATCACAGCATCGCGGACGCCGAAGCTTACGAGGGCGAACCAGGCGAGCGGCTGTATCCCCAGCAGCAAAAAGGCCCCGGCAAAACCGGGGCCTTGATCTCGCAATCCGCGAAAACCGATCAGCGCGAATAGAATTCGACGATCAAATGCGGCTCCATCTGCACCGGGAACGGCACGTCGGAGAGGCCGGGGATGCGGACGAACTTGGCGCTCATCTTGCCGTGGTCGACTTCGAGGAAGTCGGGCACGTCGCGCTCGGGGAGCTGGGTTGCTTCCAGCACCGGCGTCAGCTGCCTGGAGGCTTCCTTCACCTCGATGGTGTCGCCGACCTTCAGCTTGTAGCTGCCGATGTTGACCTTGCGGCCGTTCACCTTGACGTGGCCGTGGTTGATGAACTGGCGCGCGGCGAACATGGTCGACACGAACTTGGCGCGATAGACCACGGTGTCGAGACGGCGCTCCAGCAGGCCGATCAGGTTCTCGCCGGTGTCGCCCTTCATGCGGCCGGCTTCGACATAGATGCCGTGGAACTGGCGCTCGGAGATGTTGGCGTAGTAGCCCTTCAGCTTCTGCTTGGCGCGCAGCTGCACGCCGAAGTCCGAGAGCTTGCCCTTGCGGCGCTGGCCATGCTGGCCGGGGCCGTATTCCCTGCGGTTAACGGGGCTCTTCGGGCGGCCCCAGATGTTCTGGCCCATACGGCGATCGATCTTGTATTTCGCCTCACTGCGCTTTGTCATCGCGTCCTCTTTGGTCAAGATTTACAGGTTTGAGGAGACGCGCCCTCCTGTGCACCGGGATGGTCCCGGGGCCGACAGGTCCGCACTCGAAAGCTCAAGGACGGACCACGGGTCGCGAAACGCAACGCGGGCCGAAAACCGGCCCGCGAGCAGGGCGGTTTCTAGGCAGAAACGGCCCTGATGTCAAACAAATGCGGCCGGATTCTAAGGCGAAAACGCGGGTCAGGGACGCCGAATCCGGTCCGCCCCCACCGCCCGGACCGGCTTTGGCTCGTTCTGCTGCCTCGCAGACCGGATTTCAGCGGCGATTTCGCCGTTCAGCACCTGTTCCAGCCGGGTCAGGGCCCTGGCCATGGGGGCGGCATCGGTGATCCGGTGATCCCAGCGCAGCACCACTTCGAGGCTCTGGTCGGGCCCTGCCACGCCGTAGCTCAGGACGAAGGGACCGGGGCTCAGCGCATGCAGTTCGCCCGGGCCGTAGGCCGCCACCGAGGTGACCGCAAAACTGCCGAAGAAATTGGCCCGCTGCCGGCCGAGGTTGAGGCCGATCGCCCACAGCAGGCGCCGCAGCGGCAGTGCCAGCCGGGTTACCCGCAGCATTTTCCGGAAGGCCGGCACCTCGGAAATCGGCGCCTCCTTGGCTTGCCGGATCAGCGCGTCGACCTCGGCAAGCGGAATCTCATCAGGGGCTGTGACCCGCTGCGGCAGCACGCAGTCTTCGCCGCCCTCAGTGCGGGCGATCGCCACCATCGCAACCGAGCGCGGCAGCTCGTAAAACCTGGGCAGGGGCCATTTTGCGTAGAGCGTGCGCAAGATCGGCTGCTCGCG
>DATEJC010000522.1:0-5753 GCA_035278345.1 Bradyrhizobium sp.
CCATCCTCGGCCTCGCGATCCCAGACCGTGTGGTCGCGTTTCTCTCTGCGGCCGCCGGCGTCGATCCCGAACCGCTGATTACGCATGATTGCGGATCATGCGCGAGGCCACGTCTTTCTCACCTCCGTGCTGCCAAATTTCCCCGTCGCCGCCATCTTTTGGTCGCTTCGGCGCGCACGATCAGGGGTTGTGAGTGTTGCGTGGAGTGCGGACCATGGAAAACGATTTCGAGAGCAAGCTGGAGAAATACATGGCGCGGGCCGCGAAATGCGAGGAGCAGGCGCGCGATGCGACCGACGCGACGCGCCAGGATTTCTACGAGGTGCTGGCCCGCTACTTCCGCAACCTCGCCAACGACTTCAAGGAAATCATCGAGAAGCGCAAGACGGCGTAGGGGCGGCCTGCGGCGCGGCGCCTTTCTTCGCCAGTGGGCGGGCTGCATAGGGCGGATTGGCTTGGCTAATCCGCCCTGCGGCCCGGCCGGCGAACCACGAGTTCGAAGGCGCCGAGCGCAAGCAGTAGCACGAGCAGCGCCAGCATCACGCGAATGGGCGTGACGATGGCCTCGGCGGCGCGCGCATCGGCGGCAATGGCGGCAGACCCGGCCTTGCCGGGGATAGGCGGCACGCTCTGCGCGATTTCAACCCAGCGGTCGCGCCAGTTGGTGCGGGGCGCGGCTGAGATCTCGACCGGTTCGATGCTCGCTTGCGCCCGCGCGGGAGCGGTGACGTCGGCGAGGTCCTCGGGGCGCGCCCTCGACATGGCCTCGCGCCACCTCGACTCGCTCGACCAGCGGGATGGCTTCTTCTCTTCGGCCGCGTCGTCCCGCCTTGTTTCCTTGTTTGCTTCCTTGCTTGTGTCTCGCGCCTTGTTACGCTGGGCGAGCCGCTGTCGGCTCGGTGGCGTCGCGTCCCAGCAGCGGCCCGGGCCGTGCCACCAAAGGTGCTCTTTGGGAAATTTCGCCCGCGCCTCGCTCTGGGTCATGCAGGATGGCGACGCATGCGCGGGCGATGACGCCAACGCGATCGCCACTCCGATTATCGCGACACGCATAAGGCCGCTCCACTCCACCAAGGCCGCCGCCGATTGCCCGCGCCGGGAATCGCCTAAAGGCTAAACCTTTAAGCAATGCAAATTGTGGCGTGGGTGAAGCGGGAGTGTCATTAACCCATGTTGTCGGATAGCCCGTGCGTTAGCGAGTTCCGGATTCATGGATGTGGCCGGTGTATGGCGGAAATGGACGCGTGCTGATTTTGATTCAAATGTCTGAGCAATAAGGATTGCTTCCGCCTCCGCTCTTCGAGCTTCGCCGGACTCCCAGCCCGGCGTAGCTTGCGCAGCAAGCGTAGACGGGTCGTCGCTCCGCCCGTCGCAATGACGCGTGGAGGACGTGGCTAGTCCGCCATCGTATGCTTGGCGCGCCACTTCGGGCCGGGGCCGCGCATGTAGTGCAGTTCGGGGCGGTAGGGATTGGCGACGATACCGATCAGGACACGGGTGCGTGAGATGATCGCGTTCATGCGTTGGACGAGCGACATGGCGGCCACCTAGTGCAGCTTGCCGATGGCGGAGGCGAAGGGGATGACGAAGATCTCGTCGCCGAGATCGTCGGTGACCTGCAGCTCCCAGCCGCGCCAGTCTTCCGTGTTCGGCTTCATCATCATGGAATGCACGAGGCGGAGCGCGTGCGCGCAGGCTTCGGAGAGATCGCGCACGGTGGCGCCGCGGCTGTCGATGAGAAGCTGGTCGGCGTTGGAGCAGTGGAAATAGACTTCGGTCATGTTCCGCTTCCTTCAGCGAATCGCCCCGTGGTGGAGAAATAGCAGCGGCTCTCTGCCAAAAATATTCCGGGCGATCCCCCATCGGTAAATTACGGGGAATTCGGAAGATTCGATTCAAAATCGGGCAGATGGGTCGCTCGTTCCCGTGAGCGGGCGAGGCTTGCCCGTTCACACCACTTCGTCGCTGTCGTGCTTCCTCGCGTTCGGATCGTGCGTGGTGTCGTGCCGACGACTGTGCGCTAGATCACACAGGTCAGCCCGGGAAGGAGCGCCGCCTACGCCTTCTTCACGAATTCCGATTTCAGGTTCATCGCGCCGATGCCGTCGATCTTGCAGGCGATGTTGTGGCCGTCGGCGCCGTCGCTGAGACGGATGTTCCGCACCTTGGTGCCGCCTTTGACGACCGAGGAGGAGCCCTTCACCTTGAGGTCCTTGATCACGATAACGGCATCGCCGTCGGCGAGCGGGTTGCCATTGGCGTCGCGCACGCCGGCCTCGGGCGCGGCCTCCGCGGCGGCGCCGGCTGCGGCGCTCCATTCATGGGCGCATTCGGGGCAGACCCACAGGCTGCCATCCTCATAAGCATGCTCGGAATTACATTTCGGGCAGTTCATTGCGTCGTCCATCCTCGTCTTCAGACCCTGTTCGCGGGCGGGCGCACCGTAGGTTCCCGTCCGGGTAAATCAAGAGGGTTCGCTGGCCCGCTTGGCGACGAAGGTGCCGTTGGGCTGATGGTACACGAGTTCGTAAATTGCCCCATTCGCGCCGCGGCGGAATTCCACGCGGTAGCCGTCCAGTGTGTGAATCGCAAAAGTCGCGCCTTGATAGGGGCGGAGCTCGTAGAGCGGCTGGGCTGGAATCTTCAGCGCGAGCTGGCCATCGGCATCCTCTGTGACGACGTGGGTGGCTTCGCCGCGAATGTAGTTTCCGACGCAGGCCTTCCGGAACGCGCCGTCCGTGCATTCGCCGGCGGCGGCGCGGGTGAAGACGATGTCGGCGACCAGCGCCTCGAGCTGGATCGCAAGGCTAGCGATGTTGCCGTCCCGGTCAGTCGTGAACGTGACCACGAGCTCGTCGGGATTCAGCTCGCCATAGATATAAGGCAGCTGGAATGAATCGTAGTTCCGATGCGCCAGCTTCGCCTTGGTGCCGCGCCAGGCCCAGTGCAGGCCGTCGCCGTCTTGTGTGATCGTCGCGCGGCCATAGGCCGGATGTTCGTAGGCACCACAGAAATCAGCGAGATCATGGCTTGGCTTGGTGTCCGCCTTGCGCGCCGCCTTGGCCGCCTCGTCCGTCTTCTGCTGCGCCAGCGCCTTGCGGCGCATGTCGCGCAGGCGATCCAGCCACGGCACGGCCTCTTTGCCGGCGAGATGATCGTGGATGCGGCTGATGAGGATGCTGGTCACCACGTTGGTGCCGTTGTTGGTGAACACGGCGATGCCGAGCTTTCGTTGCGGCACCAGGCGCATCAGCGTGCCCCAGCCGAGCCAGCCGCCGGAGTGGCCGACGACGCGCTCGCCGCGGTAACTGGACGAGCGGAAGCCCAGCCCGTAATGCCCGTGGCCGACCTCCTCGAATTCGGGTGCGGATTCGTAGACGCGGGGCGACTGCATCTCGCGGACCAGTTGCGGCGACAGCAGCCGCGCGCCTTCGAATTCGCCCTCGGCCAGCAGGAATTTCATCCAGTTGGCGAGGGAAGCAACCGAGGTGACGATCGCGCCGGCGGCCGTCGTTGTGATCGGAAAGAACTTGCTGCGCCGGCGCTCGTCGCCGCGTTCGAGCAGATAGGGCACGGCGGCATTCTCGGCCGCGGCGTGCTCCTCCGCGGAAAAGCCGACCGGCATCTTGAGTTTGTCGGCCAGCCGCGTGCGGATGAGCTCTTCGTAGCTCAGGCCGCTGACGCGCTCGGCAACGATGCCGGCGACGTTGTAGGCGAGGTTGTTGTACTGAAAGGCGGTCCTGATATCCCGCGCCGGCTCGAGATGACGCAGCGCGGTCAGCATTTCCTGGCGTGAGAGATCGCCGGGAATCCAGATCCAGTCGTGGCGCGGCAGGCCGGAATGATGGCAGAGCAAATCGCGCACGGTGACGCGCTCGGTCGCGACCGCATCGTGCAGGCGGAATTCGGGGATGTAGTCGCGCACCGGCTTGGTCCAGTCGAGCCGTCCCTCGTCGACCAGCAGCGCCAGCGCCGTGGCGGTGAAGGTCTTTGTGATCGAGCAGATTAGGAATTGCGTGTCGGGCGTTGCGGGCAGGGCGGCTTCGACGTCGCGCTGGCCCCAGGCCCGGAGCAGCACCGTCTCGCCATCCTGCACGACGGCGAGTGTGACCGCCGGCACCTGCCACTCCGCCATCGCCTCCGAAGCGAGGGCATCGAGCTCGGGGATCAGGGTGGCGATGGTGGTGTCGGTAGAGGCAGAGCGGTTGGACATGGCGTACTCTTCACAACGGCCGGATGACGGCACGCAATGTTACAAACGGTTGCATTTGGGGCTGGCGGCGGCAAGCACGGAATGCGGCAGGGCGCGTCATTGCGAGGAGCGAAGCGACGACCCGTCTACGCTTGCTGCGCAAGCTACGCCGGGTTGGTAGTCCGCCGAAGCTCGAAGAGCGGAGGCGGAAGCAATCCATTTTATTGTCGCGACGAAACATCCGCCCTGCGATTCCTAGATCCATCGCCGCACGCGCCGGGCATAATCCAGATAGGTCTCTCCGAAGCGCGCTTCGAGATGCCTTTCCTCCCGCTCGATGGTGACCTTCTGCACTGCGAATGCGGCTGATATCGCAAGGAGCAAGAACCAAACGATGCCGGAGACCAATCCAATCCCCAGCAAGAGCATCGTGCCGGCGAGATAGAGCGGATTGCGCGTAAACGAGAAGGGGCCGTTCGTGACGAGGTGATCCGTACCGCGATCCGGCCGCACGGTCGTTCCCGCGCGGCGCATGGCGCGGATGGCCAGAATGTTCAGGGCGGCGAATGCGGCTATCGATAGCAAGCCGAGCACAAAGAGGATGCCTGACAGCGGCTGGCCGAACCATGGGAGTGGATAGACCACGTTCAACAAGAGGCTGATGACGATCGCCGACAGAAAGATGATCGGCGGCCAGGGCAGGCTGTTCGGCCGAGCCGTTACATCGTGCATGCCATTGCCTTCCTCAACCTGCAGGGGCGGTAGAGGGCCGCGCTGATCCTCGCCAAATCGCTCACGATCGCAAGGCGTCAGCCGCCCCGGCGCAATAACAAAGACGCGACTGCCCGGGTTCGCCAGGTGACGGCGGAACGTGCTAATCTAGCCCCGAACTGGGATGTTCGGCAATTTCCGGAGCACGCCATGAACCAGCCCGTGCCTGTCAATCCGCCAAAGCTTCGCTCGCACCTCGTCACGGCCTCGAAGATGCCCTGGCAGCCGACGCAATTCGCCGGGATCGAAATGAAGATCCTCTACGGCGACGACGAAGGCCGCTCCACCATCCTGTTCAAGATGGCGCCGGGCGCCGTCGTGCCGCTGCACGAGCACACCGCGCTGGAGCAGACCTACATGCTCGAGGGATCGCTGGAAGACGCGGAAGGGGCTTGCGGCGCCGGCGACTTCGTGTGGCGGCCGGGCGGCAACATCCATGTCGCACATGCACCCAATGGCGCGACGTTCCTGGCGATCTTCAACCGGCCGAACAGGTTCTTCGACGGGACGAAGTTTTTCACGGATGCGGAGCAGGGCGGTTAAAACGCCGTGCCTGCCGTCCTCCATTTCGGCATGGCAGGCTTGCCGCCTCCCGCCGATGTGATCGGTCGTGAAGAGGCGCGGCGCGCTTGATGCATTAACATGAGGAACGTCCTTACCAGGAGGATTCCCATGCGCTCGCTTCTGGCCTTGAGTGTTTCCGCGGCCCTCTTGCTCGGCATGTCCTTGCCTGCGGCCGCCGCCAAGTCGCATCACCGCTCGGTTCAGAATTTCCGCGGGGCCAATGCGT
>DATEJC010000523.1:0-4599 GCA_035278345.1 Bradyrhizobium sp.
CTGCACCGCTTTGCGGGCTATACCGTCATCGTCCTGATTGCATTCCGGATCGGCTGGGGCCTGTTCGGCACGCGCTTCTCCCGCTTTCACGCCATCCGCCGCCGGCTGCGTGCGGCACCGGCGTATCTCTGGAATCTCCGCCGCGGCAGGACCGGCATGTATCGCGGCCTCAATCCGGCGGGCACCGCGATGCTGGTGGCGATGCTGCTGCTGCTCACCGTCTCCACCATCACCGGCTGGATGTCGACCACGGTGCGCTTCTTCGGCGTGCCCTGGGTGGAGGACACCCACGGCTACGTCTCCGATGCCGTGATCGTGCTGGTCGCTGTGCATGTGCTGGGCGTGCTCGTGATGTGCGTGCTGCAGAGGGAGAATCTGATCCGCGCGATGATCACGGGCTGGAAACGCCGGCACCACTGATCTTCCCACACGGGAACCTTCTGATTTGGCTGGGCGTTATCGCGCCATGGCACGATCCGCTGCAAAATCCGCATCACCGGCGAGGAAGCCCGCATCGCCTGCCGACAAATCGTCCGCGAAAAAGCCTGACATCGCCGAGGGCGACGAAGACAACGGCAAGGTCATCGAGCCGCCGCCGCCCGAAGCCGTCGAGCCCGATCCGGAGATGACGGCCGAAGAAGCGGAAGAGGCGCGCAAGAGTTATCTGCTGACGCGGTTCTGGATCAGCGCGCGCGGTTTCTGGAGCCGGAACGGCGAGCGGCTGGCCTGGCCGTTCACGGTAGGACTCCTGATCCTGATCGTCGGCAATGTCAGCCTGCAATACGGCATCAATATCTGGAACAGGGCGATCTTCGACGGCATCGAGAAGCGCGATGCGGCGACCGTCTATTTCCTCACGGCGGTGTTCTTTCCACTGGCGATTGGCAGCGTGCTCGTTGGAGTCGCGCAAGTCTATGCGCGCATGCACATCCAGCGGCGCTGGCGGGCGTGGCTGACCAATGCCGTACTGACGCGCTGGCTTGCCAATGGCCGTTACTACCAGCTCAACCTTGTGGCGGGCGACCACAAGAATCCGGAATACCGCATCGCCGAGGACCTGCGGATCGCAACCGACGCGCCGGTCGATTTCATCGCGGGCGTGACCAGCGCCTTCCTTTCGGCGACCACTTTCATCGTCGTGCTCTGGACCATCGGCGGCGCGCTCAACCTGACGATCGGCGGTTCAGAGATTACGATCCCTGGCTTCCTCGTCATCGCGGCCGTGCTTTATGCCGCCATTGCCTCGGGCGCGATCACGATCATCGGCCGCCGCTTCGTGCAGATATCCGAGGACAAGAACCAGGCCGAAGCCGAATTCCGCTACACGCTGACGCGCGTGCGCGAGAACGGCGAGAGCATCGCGCTGCTCGGCGGCGAGGAGGAGGAGCGCGCCGGCATCGACCGCAATGTCGGCAACGTGCTGCGGCAATGGGCGCGGCTGGCCGGCCAGCACATGCGCACCACGCTGGTGTCGCAGGGCTCGAGCCTGATCGCGCCTGTGGTGCCCATCCTGCTGTGCGCGCCAAAATTCCTCGATGGCAGCATGTCGCTCGGCCAGGTGATGCAGGCGGCCTCCGCCTTCACCATCGTGCAGAGCGCGTTCGGCTGGCTGGTCGACAATTATCCGCGGCTCGCCGACTGGAACGCCTGCGCACGCCGCATCGCTTCGCTGATGATGTCCCTCGACGGGCTGGAGCGCGCCGAACAGGCCGAGAATTTCGGCCGCATCAAGCGCGGCGAGACGCAAGGCGAGGCCATGCTGGAGCTGAAGGAACTCTCGGTGACGCTCGGCGACGGTACCGCGGTGGTGGACCAGACAGACGTTGTGATCGAGCCGGGCGAGCGGCTGCTGGTGGCCGGCGAATCCGGCTCGGGCAAGAGCACGCTGGTGCGCGCCATCGCCGGGCTGTGGCCCTGGGGCGACGGCGCGGTCAATCTGCATCCCGACCGGCGGCTGTTCATGCTGCCGCAAAAACCTTACGTGCCCTCGGGCACGCTGCGCCGCGCCGTCGCCTATCCCGGCGCCGAGGACGACTGGCGCGACGAACAGGTCTGCGAGGTCCTGCACAAGGTCGGGCTCGATCACCTCAAGGAGAAGATCGGCGAGGAAGGCCCGTGGGACCAGACGCTTTCCGGCGGCGAGAAACAGCGCCTCGCCTTCGCGCGCCTCTTGTTGCACAACCCCGACATCGTCGTGCTGGATGAGGCGACCTCGGCGCTCGACGAGAAGAGCCAGGACAAGATGATGGCGACGGTGATGGAGGAATTGCCGAAGGCCACCATTGTCAGCGTCGCCCATCGCGCGGAGCTGGAAGCCTTCCACAGCCGCAAGATCGTGCTGGAGCGGCGCAAGCGCGGCGCCAAACTCGTCAGCGACATCGATCTCATCCCACGCAAGGGCCGCCGCCGGCTGCTCGGGCGGTTCCTGCGAAATGGAAGAAAGCGCGCGGCGTAAAGCGGAGCCGCGTTGGCCTTCCCGGCAAAACCGGGTATGCAGGCGCCGGTTTGCTCCCGAGGTTGCCTGCGTGATGCCCGATAACGATCCTTCGCCCGCGCCCTTCGGCGCGTTTGCGCCGAATGCGGCACAGGCGGCGATCCTTGCGCTGGCGCAGCGCACCGGGCTGAAGCGCGGTGCGTTCCGGCCCATGCTGTCGCGGCTGCTCAATCTCATCCGATCGGGTCCGCTCGACGTGCGCTACCAGGGCGGCGCGTTCCGCCTCTATCACCAGGGCAGCGCCACCGAGCGCGGCGCGTTGCTCAATCCCGATTACAATCTCGAGGAGCTGCAATTCCTGCGCACGCATGTGCGCAACGGCGGCGTGTTCGTCGACGTCGGCGCCAATGTCGGCACGTATGCGCTGGCGCTGGCGCGCGACGTTGGCGAGGCCGGCAAGGTGATCGCGATCGAGCCGCATCCGGTAACGCATGCGCGGCTGGCGTTCAACAATGCCGCTTCAGCGTACCAGCAGGTGAAACTGGTGCAGGCTGCCTGCGGCGCCGATGAAGGCGAGCTCCTGATCGAGACCGACGGCGACAATCTCGGCGCCAGCCACATCGTCAGCTGCAACGCGTCAGGCAAGGCGATCCGGGTGCCGTCGCTGCGCTTGCAGCGCCTCCTCGAGGAGGCCGGTGTCACCAGCGTCGATGCGCTCAAGATCGACGTCGAGGGCTATGAGGATCGCGTGCTGACCGGCTTCTTCAAGCAGGCGCCGCAAGCGCTGTGGCCAAAGGCGATCGTGATCGAGCATCTTTCGAAAGACGAATGGCAGGACGACTGCATCGCCGACATGACTTCGCGCGGCTACGCCATCGCGGGAAAGACCCGCAGCAACACGCTTCTGCTTCGCGCCTGAAGCGTCGCGCGGCTGAAAGCGGCTAAAAAATGTCATCTGCCTTCGCTAGGCTGGCCATCCTGCCTGACAGACGGAGTACGAGATGATCGATCACATCGGCTTTCCGGTTTCCGACTATGCCCGCGCCAAGGCTTTCTACCTCAAGGCCCTGGCGCCGCTCGGCTATGGCCTCATCATGGAAGTCGGCCAGGAGGAACACGCCGGCGAATCCGCGGCTGGCTTCGGTGCCGACGGCAAGCCGGATTTCTGGATCGGCAGCGAAGGTGGTTTGAACAAGCCGATGCACATCGCGATAACAGCCAAGGATCGCGCCACGGTGGACGCGTTCTACGCGGCGGCCATGGCGGCGGGCGGACGCGACAATGGCGCGCCGGGCATCCGCGCGCATTATCATCCAAACTATTACGGCGCGTTCGTGCTGGATCCCGACGGCCACAACATCGAAGCGGTGTGCCACGCGCCAGCGTGAGATGCGCAACAACCCGACCGATTCCCGGTTCCTCATTAGGAACATTGTGTCGGCTGGACGGTTGTCGCGCCAAGCATCCAATCCGGAATCGTCATGCCCATCGAGCCGCCAGAAGTTCCGCCGGCAACCCCGGGCACGCCCGCCGAGCCGCCGCCGGGGGTCCCGCCCGGCAATCCCAATCCGGAAATCCCGCCACCGGTGCACGAGCCGGGACGGCCGCCGCAGCCCAATGAACTGCCCGGAAAAGTCCCGGAGGAGTTGCCGCCACGCGGTCCCAACGGGCCGCATACCCCAAACCCCGCCACCGATACCCCCGCGTGAAGGCTTCAACACGCTGCAGGGGACAACATGGAACTTTCGCTTTGAACGCACGGCCTGAATGGGCCATGAACAGGGGAGTGCCTAAGTGGTTGCGATGTTAAAATAAATAGCCGCCTGTGTTTTGTAGCCGCCACAATCCGGCCTAACCGCTGGCTGTTGATCGCCAAGCCGAAAGCTCTCGGCGCCAGAACCTTTCCGGGGAACGAGACCATCATGACAAATCTCCGCCTCGTGCTGCTTGCGACCACCGCTCTCACCGCGATGCAATTCGCAAGCACGCCGTCACAGGCACAGACCGCTCCGATCATTGTCGCGCAGGCACAGGGCCAGCAGGACGAGAAGAAGCAACCGCCGGGCGGGCAGAAACCCGCACCGCCGCCGGCTGCCAAGCCCGCGGCCCCGCCGCCACCGCCTCCTCCGGCTGCCAAGCCTCCCGCTCCGCCGCCTGCCGCAGCG
>DATEJC010000524.1:0-4926 GCA_035278345.1 Bradyrhizobium sp.
GTTCGGGCAACGACACCATCGTCGGCAACGCGATTGCCAACGTCCTGAATGGCGGGGCCGGTAATGATACGATCACCGGCGGCGGCGGCAACGACACCATCATCGGCGGCAGCGGGACCGACACCGCGGTTTACTCCGGCAGTCGCGCCGACTATCTGATCACCTATACTTCCTCGACGTCGACCTACACCATCGCCGACCAGCGTGTCGGGTCGCCCGACGGCACTGACTCGGTCACGGGAGTCGAGAATTTCCAGTTTGCCGATGGCGTCTACGCAAGTTCGTCGTTCGTGACCGTTCCTCCCGTCGTCATTGAATCGGTCGGTGTGACCAGCCTCGTGCAGGTCGGCAACAACTACTACCTGAACCCGGTTGGAGGCGGGACCGGCCCGGTGCTGAAAATCTCCGGCGCCGCTGTCACCGTCGGCCAATACGCCGGCTGGACGCTCATTGGGGCCGAACAAACCAGCACCGGATATGACGTAGCGTTCAACAATGCCTCGACCGGTCAGTTCTCGGTCTGGGCCACCGACAGTAGTGGCAACTATGTCTCGAACCTTGTCGGCCAGGTGTCCGGGATGGACTCGGCACTGAAGTCGCTAGAGACGGTATTTCAACAGGACCTCAATGGCGATGGCGTCGTTGGAGCTCAGTCCGCGACTCCGCCGCCGCCTCCTCCTCCAAGTGGTACCGTCATTGAATCGTCCGGCGTTACCAGCCTCGTGCAGGTCGGCAACAACTATTATCTGAATCCTGTGGCCGGCGGCACCGGTCCTGTGCTGAAGATTTCAGGCGCAGCAATCACCGTCGGCCAATATCCGGATTGGACAGTCATTGCGGCGGAACAAACCAGCAGCGGATATGACGTAGCGTTCAAGAATGCCTCGACCGGTCAGTTCTCGGTCTGGGCCACGGACGGCAATGGCAACTATGTTTCGAACCTCGTCGGCCAGGTAGCCGGAACGGACTCGACGCTAAAGTCGCTGGAGACAGTATTTCAGCAGGACCTCAATGGCGATGGCGTGATTGGAGCTCAGTCCGCGTCTCCGCCGCCTCCTACCGGTACCGTCATCGAATCATTCGGCGTTACCAGCCTCGTGGTGGTCGGGAACAACTATTACCTGAACCCTGTGGCTGGCGGCACCGGTCCTGTGGTGAAAATTTCCGGCGCAGCTGTCACCGTCGGCCAATACGCAGGCTGGACGCTCATTGGGGCCGAACAAACCAACAGCGGATATAACGTAGCGTTCAAGAATGCCTCGACCGGTCAGTTCTCGGTCTGGGCCACCGACAGCAATGGCAACTATGTTTCGAACCTCGTCGGCCAGGTAGCCGGAACGGACACGACGCTGAAGTCGCTGGAGGCGGTGTTCCACCAGGACCTCAATGGCGATGGAGCCATTGGCGCCAGTGCGCCGCTCGCATCATCGATGCCGCATGACGACGGCCCCGATTCATTTCCTGTATGGCTTGGCGAAGGTGCTAAAGGACTCTTCAGCGGCAATGACAAAAGTTTCGTCTTTGCACAGAGTCTCGGGTCAGATTCCGTTGCGAACGGAGTCGCGTCGCTGCCGAGCGGCTACGACGGTCTTTCGCCTACGCAAGAGTTGGGTATGAAGACAGGAGGCGATTCCCTGTCGCATCTTGTGACGGCAGATGCGCCGGTCGAGCCCGCACCTGTAGTGGATCCGCTGCTGCATCCGACCAAGGACTTCTTCCTGGCCTAGACTGCGCAGCTTCCGGTATTCGCCTTTCGCTGAGAAAGGTCGGCCGCGTAGGGTGACGCGCGTGCCCCCTGTTTCGGCTCACGTCTAAATAGCAATCCCTGCTTGTCAATTTAGCGGGCCGCGCCCGGCGCTTCCTGTCCGGATGATCTTTTGCTAGACATGCGGCCTGCCGGGGACGCCGGGCCAGCATCACGGGGACAGCTATGCTGAAGCAATTTTTCGCGCCGCAGCTCGTGGTGCTCTATGCCTTTGTGGCGTCTACGCTCTATGTGCATTTCCGCGGGCGCCAGCGGCTGCGTTTCGCCCGGCAGATTGGCGACCACTCGACCTATCTCGCGCCCTATAACGTGCTGATGTATGCGGGTTCCGCAGTCCCCAACACGCCGGTAATCCCGGTCGAGAAATTTCCGGAGCTCGCCAAGCTGAGCGAGAACTGGGAGACGATTCGCGACGAGGCGGTGCGGCTGTTCGACGAGGGGTTTATCCGCGCCGCCGCCAAGAACAACGACTGGGGTTTTTATTCCTTCTTCAAGAGCGGCTGGAAGCGCTTTTACTTGAAGTGGTACGACGACTTCCTGCCGTCGGCGCGCACGCTGTGCCCGAAGACCGTCGAACTGCTTAATTCAATTCCGACCGTTCATGGCGCGATGTTCGCGATGCTGCCGCCCGGCGGCAAGCTGGGCGCGCATCGCGATCCCTTCGCAGGCTCGCTGCGCTATCACCTCGGGCTCGTCACGCCGAATTCGGACAAGTGTCACATCTTCGTCGATGGCGTCGAATGCGTCTGGCGCGACGGCGAGGCCTTCATGTTCGACGAGACGTTCATCCACAGCGCGGAGAACCAGACGGACGTCAACCGCATCATCCTGTTCTGCGACGTCGAGCGTCCGATGAAGTACGGCTTCATGACCGCGATCAATCGCTGGGTCAGCCACCATATCGTCAAGGCGTCGGCGACGCAGAACGTCGATGGCGAGCATGTCGGTGCGCTGAACAAGGTGTTCGGCAAGCTCTACGAGGTCCACCTTGCCAGCCGCAAGGTCAAGGAATGGAACCGGACGGTGTATTACACGCTGAAATACAGCCTGGGCGTCCTGATCATAGGCCTGATCGTCGCGTCCGCGCTGCGATGAACTGCGAACAGCCGCAACAGAAAAAGCCCCGAACAAGGTTCGGGGCTTTTTTGTAACTGCAAGTATGCCTATTCCGGCTTGCCGATATTTACCTTCAGCGTGCCGACGCCGTCGACGCCGCATTCGAGCTTGTCGCCGGGCTGGAGCTGCGACACGCCGGCCGGCGTGCCCGTCATGATGATGTCGCCGGCGGCAAGCTTCACCTGCTGCGACAGCTGCCAGATGATCTCAGGCACGTTCCAGATCAGTTCGGTGAGGTCACCCTTCTGGGTCTCCTTGCCGTTCACCGTCAGCCAGATCTTGCCCTTGACGGGATGACCGATCTTGGCGGCCGGCTGGATCGCCGAGCAGGGCGCCGAATAGTCGAAGGATTTTCCGATCTCCCACGGCCGCTCCTTCTTGCGCGAGGCCAGCTGCAGGTCGCGGCGGGTCAGGTCAATGCCGACGGCATAGCCGTAGACATGATCGAGCGCCGCCTCAGTGGGAATGTTGAGGCCGCCGCTCTTCATGGCCACGATCAGCTCGACCTCGTGATGCAAATCCTTGGTGAGCGGCGGATAGGGGATGGTGGCGCCGTCAGGCACCAGCATGTCGGAATGCTTGGCGAAGAAGAACGGCGGGGCGCGCTCGTCATTACCCATCTCGCGGATGTGCTCGAGATAGTTGCGGCCGACGCACCAGATGCGGCGGACCGGATAGGCGCTGGATTCGCCGACCACGGGGAGGGACGGTTGCGGCGGCGCGGGGATGACGAACGAGGCTGCGGTCATGTTGGTCTCGGAGGTTACGGGAAGGAAGGCGAGGTGAAGCTTTACGCGGTTGCGCTGACCGGCGCCAGATGGGGCAGGCCGGGATCGCGGTGTTGCAGGCGGAAGAAGGAGGCGTAGCGGCCGCCCCGGCGCAGCAGCTCGTCGTGCTGGCCGCGCTCGACAATCTCGCCGCCCTCGACCACCAGGATGGCGTCGGCATGGGTGATGGTGTGCAGGCGGTGGGCGATCACGATGGTGGTGCGGTTCTGGCAGAGATGTTCGATCGCCTCCTGCACCTGCTTCTCGGATTCGGAGTCCAGCGCCGCGGTGGCTTCATCGAGCAGGATGATCGGAGCATTGCGGATCAGCGCGCGCGCCACCGCAATGCGCTGGCGCTGACCGCCGGACAGCTGCGTGCCGTGCTCGCCGACCGGGGTGTCGTAGCCGAGCGGGAAGCTCATGATGAAGTCGTGGGCGCAGGCGGCTTTCGCTGCGGCGACGATCTCGTCCTCGGTGGCGCCGGCCTTGCCGAAAGCGATGTTGGCACGGATCGAGTCGCGGAAGAGATAGACATCCTGGCCGACATAGGCGGTCTGCTGCCGCAGCGATTTGCGCGACACCGACGAGATCGATTGCCCATCGATCAGGATGGCGCCGTCGGTCACTTCATAGAAGCGCAGCACCAGCGCCAGCACCGTGGATTTGCCGCCGCCGGAAGGGCCGACCAGCGCGGTGACCTTGCCGGGCTCGGCGGCAAAGCTCATGCGGTTGAGCACGGTCTCGCCCTCGCGATAGGCAAAGGTGACGTCGCTGAGCTCGATGCGGGCATCGCTGAGTTTCAGCGCCGGCTTGTCGTCGTCGGCGCGTTCGCTAGCTGGGCTGTCGACAACCTCCAGCAGCATACGCGCGCCCACCAGCTGGCTGTTGAGGTCGATGTTGAGTCGCGCCAGGCGTTTTGCTGGCTCTGTCGCCAGCAGGAAGGCGGACATGAAGGAGAAGAACTGGCCGGGCGTAGCGCCGAGCGCGACCACGCTGTAACCGCCGTAGAGCAGACAGCCGGCGACGGCAAAGCCGCCGAGCATTTCCATCAGCGGATTGGAGCGGTTGGCGACGCGGGCCATCTTGTTGGCGTTGCGCTCGACGACCGCGATATTCTCGTCGATGCGCCGCTGCATAGCCGATTCCAGCGTGAACGCCTTGACCGTGCGGATGCCCTGCAGCGATTCCTGCATGGTCTCCAGGATGTCGGCGGTGCCGGTGAACTGGTTGTGGGCGAGGCCCTTGATGCGCTTCACCAGCTTGCGCATCACAAGCATC
>DATEJC010000525.1:0-4853 GCA_035278345.1 Bradyrhizobium sp.
CCGCCCTTGATCTGACGCCGCGCTTCGCCGTTGGAGCCGACCAGCCCCGCTTTCACGAAAGCCGCGAGTACGCCGACGCCGGCATCGAGCTCGCCGCGCGGAATTTCCACTGTCGGCAGGTTTTCCGCGATCGCGCCTTCCTCAAACGTCTGCCGCGCCGTCTCGGCGGCCTGATTGGCGGCATCGCGGCCGTGAAGCAGGGCGGTCGCTTCCGTCGCCAGCACCTTCTTGGCCTCGTTGATCTCGCCGCCCTTGAGCGCCGCGAGCTTTGCGATCTCGCTCATCGGCAGGATGGTGAAGAGCTTCAGGAATTTGACGACATCGGCGTCCTCGGTGTTGCGCCAGTACTGCCAGAAATCATACGGCGAGAACTCGTCGGCATTCAGCCACACAGCGCCCTTGGCGGTCTTGCCCATCTTGTCGCCGGAGGCGGTGGTGAGCAGCGGTGTCGTCAGCGCGAACAGCTGCGGTGTTCCCATGCGGCGGCCGAGATCGACACCGTTGACGATGTTGCCCCACTGGTCCGAGCCGCCCATCTGCAGCCGGCAGCCGACGCGGCGCGCCAGCTCGACGAAGTCGTAGGCCTGGCAGACCATGTAGTTGAACTCGATGAAGCTCATCTCCTGCTCGCGCTCGAGGCGCAGGCGCACGGAGTCCATGGTCAGCATGCGGTTGACCGAGAAATGCCGGCCGATGTCGCGCAGCATCTCGATCCAGTTCAGTTTGGTCAGCCACTCCGCATTGTCGAGCATGATCGCATCGGAATGGCCGTCGCCGTAACGCAGCACCTTGGAAAACACGCCGCGGATCGACGCCTTGTTGGCCTCGATCTCCTCGATCGAGCGCAGCGCGCGCGTCTCGTCCTTGCCGGAGGGGTCGCCCACCATGGTGGTGCCGCCGCCCATCAGCGTGATCGGCTTGTTGCCGCTCTGCTGCAGCCAGTACAGCATCATCATCGTCAGGTAGTTGCCGATATGCAGCGAGCGGGCGGTGCAGTCGTAGCCGACATAGGCCGTCGCCTCGCCCTTGGCGGCGAGCGCGTCCAGCCCCTCGAAATCGGAGCATTGATGGATGAAACCCCGTTCCTGTAAAATGTTCAGGAAATCCGATTTAAAAGCAGTCATCTGTCGGCGACTCTGATCATTCTATTTTCACGATTTTTCTTCACGCTAATTGTAACGATTTTTCGGAACCCGATGCCAACCGGCTGCCGATTCATCGTTCGCTGTGGCATTATAAGATGTGCTCCTTTGGCACAAGCAGGGCGTCCCGGGGTAGGGCTCGTGAGGCTCCAACAATGATGTTAACGGCACTCGGTCTGATGAGCGGCACCTCGCTGGACGGGGTTGACGTCGCCTTGATCCAGACCGACGGCAAGCGGGTCCAGGCCTTTGGGCCCTGCGGCTACCGGCCCTATAGCGAGCGCGAGCGCGGCGTGCTGCGCCAGGCGCTGACCGAGGCTGTCGACCTGTCGCAGCGCGACGCCCGGCCGGGTATCTTGCGCGAGGCCGAGGAGGTCGTCACCAAGGCGCACGCCGAGGCCGTTGCCGCCTTCACCTCGCAGCACCGCATCACCCGGGAAGACATCGACATCGTCGGCTTTCACGGCCAGACCGTGCTGCACCGGCCGGAGAAGCGGATGACGGTGCAGATCGGCGATGCCGCGGCGCTCGCCAAGGCGATCCATATCCCCGTGATGCATGATTTCCGCGCCGCCGACGTCGCGGCCGGCGGGCAGGGCGCGCCGTTCGTGCCGGTCTATCACCGCGCGCTGGCGCAATCGCTGGAGCGCGAAGGGCCGATCGCGGTGGTCAATATCGGCGGCGTCTCCAACATCACCTATATCGACGGCACGGATACGCTGATCGCCTGCGACACTGGTCCCGGCAACGCGCTGATCGACGACCACATGTATCGCACCATGAACCAGCGCTTCGACAAGGATGGCGAGTTTGCCGCCAAGGGCCGCGTCGACCAGGCTTGGGTGTCGCATGCACTGAAGCTGCCATTCTTCGGCCTGAAGCCGCCGAAATCGCTCGACCGCAATGACTTCGCAGCGCTGAAGGTCGCCGGGATGGCGCCGGCGGATGGCGCGGCGACGCTGACCGCGTTCACGGCCGCCGCGATTGCCCGGATCGTGCCGCAGCTGCCGAAATGGCCGAACAGCTGGATCATCTGCGGCGGCGGCGCGCGCAACCGCACCTTGATGCGGATGCTGCGCGCACGGCTGGAGCCGGCCACCGTCGAGGCGGCCGAAGTGCTCGGCTGGTCGTCGGACGCGCTGGAGGCGCAGGCCTTCGGCTTCCTGGCGGCGCGCGGCCTGAAAGGCCTGCCCCTGAGCTATCCCGCCACTACCGGCGTACCGATGCCCATGACCGGCGGGGTGATCGCGCGACCGTGAGTGGGTGGTTGAGCCGATCGGGCGTGGACGTGCCAGCGTTGTTGGATTGGCAGGTTCAGTGCCCGATCGAGGCTTGGGGATCATGAAATTCGACGCGCCCCTTCCTGCCGATTTTCCGTTCTTTGCGGACCGGCCTGTTTGGCTGTTCGTGGTCGTCGTGCTGATTGTTATGGGTGCGATGGGGACGCTGAGCCACTTTTACGTGGCGTGGCTACATAGCAGATTTCCCGGCTTTTTCCGGCCCCGCGTGCTTCTGGCCATCCTTGCTCTTGGCATCGCAGTGATCGCTATCGGATTGGCGATCAACCCGCCCTCGGAGGTTCAGAAAGCAGTCAAGCGTACAGCGCCGAAATGAGGCATTTGCCCGTCGCTTTCTGCACACAAAAGCTTGAGCCGGTCCCGTGCCCTTGACGTAAATGCATCTGCATGTAATTTTAATGCAAATGCATCTAACATGAGGTTGCCATGGCCGCTGCCCTGAAACTGATCAGCCACAAGCTATGTCCCTATGTGCAGCGCGCGGTGATCGCGCTGACCGAGAAGGGCGTGCCGTTCGAGCGGATCGACATCGATCTTGCCAACAAGCCGGACTGGTTCCTGAAGATTTCGCCGCTCGGCAAGACGCCGGTGCTTGTCGTCGGCGACAAGGCGATCTTCGAATCCGCCGTGATCCTCGAATATCTGGAGGAGACGCAGCAGAACCCGCTGCATCCGGCTGACGCGCTCGTGCGCGCCGAGCACCGCGGCTGGATCGAGTTCGGCTCGGCTGTGCTCAATGACATCGCGGGCTTCTATGCCGCCAAGGACGAAGCGGCGTTCAAGGCCAAGGCGGCGCAACTCGAGCAGAAATTCGCGCGGCTTGAAGCGCGTGTGGCCGCTTCGCCATGGTTCGACGGCGAAAAGTTCTCGCTGGTCGATGCGGTGTTCGGCCCGGTGTTCCGCTATTTCGACGTGTTCGACGAGATCGGCGATTTCGGCATTCTGGCGAACAAGCCGAAGCTCGCGCAGTGGCGCAAGAATCTCGCGGTGCGGCCGTCGGTGCGTGGCGCTGTCAGCGCGGAGTATCCGGCGCTGCTGCGCGACTTCATCGACAAGCGGCAGTCCTGGCTGTCGCAATTGCAGGCGGGCAAACGCAAGGCTGCCTGAACAAGACGCTGCCGGATCAAAGCTCCGCGGCCATCTTGGCCAGCGTGGCGATGGTGTTGATGTTGCGCGCGGTGCCGGCCTTCGCCGCGGGAATGATCAGCTTCGACGTGCCCATGCCGTCGCCATAGTGGACATAGATCTCGCGGCGGCCGAGCTTGATCTCCTCGTCCTTCTTGCCGCGCACGCCTGCGAGCGTATCGGCAGGCGGCTTGCCGTCGAGGAAGATCGCCACGGTGCGATTGGGCGCGGCCTTCGGGAAGGGATTGTCGGCCGCGACTTGAGCCATCTCGGCGGCGCTGCGCACCAATACGCCGACGGGCTTGCCGGCATAGGCCTCCAGCCGTTTCTCCAGCGCTGACTTGATCGCAGCCTCTGACTTGCGGCTGGTGAAGACGACATTGCCGCTGGCGATGTAGGTGCGCACCGAGCCGAAGCCGAGTTCCTCGCACATCGCCTTCAGTTCGCTCATCGGGAGCTTGCCGGTGCCGCCGACATTGACGGCCCGCAGCAGCGCGATGAACGCACCCATGGCTTTTATTCCTTGCGCATGATCTTGTCGGAAAACCGGTGCCCACTTTTCCGGATCATGCGCTATCGCACGTTGGCCAGGCGCATATCGAGATAGCCGGTCACCGCCTCCATCAGCGGCTCCAGCTTGCCGTCGAAGAAATGGTTGGCGCCGGGGATGACCTGCTGGTCGATCACGATTCCCTTTTGCGTCTTCAGCTTCTCGACCAGCGTGTTGACGTCCTTTGGCGGCACCACGGCATCCTTCTCGCCATGCACGATGAGCCCTGAGGACGGGCAGGGCGCCAGGAAGGAGAAGTCGTAGAGGTTGGCCGGCGGCGCGATCGAGATGAAGCCTTCGACCTCGGGACGGCGCATCAACAGCTGCATGCCGATCCAGGCGCCGAAGGAGAAGCCGGCGACCCAGCAGGCGCGCGCTTCCGGGTTGATCGACTGCGCCCAGTCGAGCGCGGAAGCTGCGTCCGACAATTCGCCGGTGCCATGGTCGAACGAGCCTTGGCTGCGGCCGACGCCGCGGAAGTTGAAGCGCAGCACCGAGAAGCCACGATGCGCAAACGCGTAGTAGCACTGGTAGACGATCTGGTGGTTCATCGTGCCGTGAAACTGCGGATGCGGGTGCAGGATCATGGCGATCGGGGCGTTCTTCTGCTTCGCCGGATGGTAGCGGCCTTCGAGGCGGCCGGCAGGGCCGGTGAAAATCACTTCAGGCATTGGGATCCCTTGATTGACGCCGATCAATCAACCGGTTGGAGCGAACTTCATTGGCGGTGCGCGAACA
>DATEJC010000526.1:0-6377 GCA_035278345.1 Bradyrhizobium sp.
TCCACACCCACCGGGCAATGTCGGTAACCCCAACATCCGCATCATCGCCCTGAAGCCATTGATTAAAATATTACCCGTCGTGTTCCTGCGCCGCAACCCGCGCAGGGCTGTTCCAGACGATACGAAGTAGCCATGGTCAACAGAGCTTAAACAGGCCGCTCGCGGCCTAATTGCGGCCGAAACTTGCGCTTTTTGCCAAGTTGTTGCCGTAATTCCACTGGGTATCCGGCCTCAATGAGGAGTCGGTCGGCTCACCCCAGCTTGCGGCCGATATCCAGAAACTTCTGCCGCCGCTGCTGGCGGATGCCGCTGGCGTCGAGGTTATGCAGTTCCGTGAAGGCCTGCGCGATGGCCTCTCCCGTACGGGCGATCATGGCGGCGGGGTCGCGATGTGCGCCGCCCGGGGGCTCGGCGAGGATGCGGTCGATGACGCCGAATTTCAGCATGTCCTGCGCGGTGATCTTCATGCTGTTGGCGGCTTCCTGCGCCTTGGTGCCGTCGCGCCAGAGGATGGAGGAGGCGGCTTCCGGCGAGATCACACTGTAGATCGCGTGCTCGAACATCAGCACCTTGTTCGCGGTGGTGATGGCGATCGCGCCGCCGGACATGCCTTCGCCGGTGACGATCGCGACGTTGGGCACGCCGAGCGACAAACATGCATCGGTGGAACGTGCGATGGCCTCAGCCTGTCCCCGCTCTTCCGCGCCGATGCCGGGATAGGCGCCGGCGGAATCCACGATCGACAGTACGGGGATGCCGAAGCGATCGGCCATCTCCATCAGCCGTACCGCCTTGCGATAGCCTTCGGGGCGCGCCATGCCGAAATTGTGCTTGATGCGGCTCTCGGTCGAGTTGCCCTTTTCCTGGCCCATCACGCAGATCGGCTCGCCCTGGAAGCGGCCGAAGCCGCCCATCAGCGCTTCGTCCTCGCCGAATTTGCGATCGCCGGCAAAGGGCGTGAATTCTGATATCAGCGCGCCGATGAAATCGGTGAAGTGCGGCCGCTGCGGATGCCGTGCGACCAGCGTCTTCTGCCATGGCGTCAAATTGGCGTAGAGGTCGGTCAGCGCCTGCGCCGACTTCTCCTCGATCTTGGCGATCTCGTCGCCGATGTCGCTGCCATTGGCCGCGAGCGTGCGCAGTTCGTCGATCTTGGCCTCGAGTTCGGCGACGGGCTTTTCGAAGTCGAGGTAGCTGCGCATCTGGTCCGGCATCAAATCAATATAGGGACAACAACGCTGTCAGGCGAAGCGGTTTTGCCGTTTCGGAAGAAGTCGCGTGTCTTCAACGATTTAGCGCGCATTCAGGCCCCAAGCTCAGCCGGGGCGAATGCACGCCGGGCGGGTGCAAGGTCTTTCCGCGTAAGCGATGAGGAAGTCAAGCGTGCTGCCAGCCGCTGCGGATCACCCGCCGCGCCAGCGCCAGGGCCATCAGCACGAAGGCGGAGGTGACCTCCGGCCCGCCGACCAGGATGCGCGTCGGCGTCTTCATCTTATTCCATTCATAGGCCTTGTACGGCCCGCGCCGTCCGCCCTCGCCGAGCGAAGCGATAATGACGTGCAGCGCCGGCGTGAAGCTGGAAACATCGGCGCCGAGATGCGCCAGCGCCATCAGCGCTAGCGCCGCATCGAACGCGTTCATCTCATGCGTGATCAGCTCACGCTCCACATAAGCGAGCACGCGGGTGCGGATGAAGGCGAACGAGCCATCCGGATCGATCGCGCGCTGCGCGGAGACCGGCAGCGTCATGAAGGCGGCGTAGCAGCGGCCGAAATAGGCGGAATAGAGCTCCGGCAGATAATAGATGTGCGAGCGCGGATTGCTGAAGGCGCCGCTCTCGGCGAGCTTGCGCTGGAACGCGATGATGCGGTGAACCGTCTCCAGGCGCGACGGCGTCTCCAGGATCTTCCAGCGCGACAGGTTGCGGAATGACACTTCGAGAATGTCGAGATTGAGCGTGGGATCGAGATCGTTGCCATAGGGACGCTCGCCCTTGAGGTTGTCGATCCATGTGACGACCGCGCCGTCATAGTCGATGTTGTCGTTGAGCGGCACGGTAACGCGGGGTTCATTCGCGCCGGCCCGCACCTGATAGCCGCTATAGAAATCGAGCAGCGGCTGCTCGAGGATCGGATTCTGCGATCCCGCTTGCGTCGCCGCCGAGAACGAGCACGCCGTGGTGTCGCAGTCGGGCACGTAGATGCCAAAGCCGAGGTCCTGCTTGATCTGGGCGAAGAAGCGCGAGAAGCGCGGATGCGGCAGCGGCGCCAGCGCCGTGATCACGTTGACGGTCGAGCCGACATGCGAGGGCACTTCCTCGCGGCTGATGTCGAGGCAAAAGTTCACCATGTCGTCGATGGCGCGCCTGGCGTCGGTGGTCTCCTTCACCGAAGCCAGCCCGCTCTCGATGTAGCTGAGCAGCGCCTCGGTGAAGAACGCATCGTAATAGGCCGAGCGATGCCGGATCTGCATCGGCTCCCACATCGGCTCGGCAATCCCGGTCCAAGGCGGATTGATCAGCGCGCGCGCCGGGGAATGCGCGATGTAGATGCGCGCCAGCGAAAACAGCAGCGTCGAGTTCTTGTAGCCACGCGAGTTCAGCCCGGTCAGCGCCATCACCATCTCGCGCCCGCCCATGTCGGCATCGCCCAGCAAATTGAAGGCGGCGTAGGTCGGCAGGAACCCGTTCTTTGCGTAGGAGCGCAGGAGATGAGAGGCGCAGCTGCGGATCGTCCTTTCGATTTCGGCCAGTTCGGGCGCGCGGGCAGGGGGCGCCGCAGCGGCGGGCTTTGGATGCTGCACGTTGATGTCGCCCATCAGCGCCGCCACCGGGGCGCCGACCGCGGCCCAGTCCGGGCTCTCCTCGTCGCGGGCGCGGGTAATCGCGGCGCGCAGTTCCGCCAGCCGCTTCTCGTCTTTCAGGGCGGGCAGGCCGGTCCGCCGCAGCAGCGGCCGCAGAGCAGGGTTGCCGAGCGCGGTCCGGTAGAACTGGCCGAGATGGGGGTCGCCGCCCTGGTATTTCTGCAGCAGCGGGTCGCAGACTTCGTACAGCGATGGCCCGTCCTTATGCGCCGTCAGCGCCCGAAACGCGGCGCCGGCGAAATAGTGCAATCCCATGGGAGGCTTTCTGGCGAAACTTTCCGGCGCCGGCGTCGCGGCACGGTGGAACTTTAAGTTATTGGAAAAGCTATACGAACGGTCGGGATTTACAAAATGTGACGGAAGTCACAGAAGGAACATCGATTTTCCTTTTCAATGGCGCCGGAATGATCCGGGGCAGGATCAATTTCCGCTATGAAAACAATACCTTGAATAGGAGTCGACGTTCCGCCTTGCTTGAGGAGAGAATGCGGTTTAAGGGTTTGTTTGTTGCGACGCCGCAAATTGAGCGCAATTCGACGGCACCAACCCGGCCAACCCCTCAAACCTAAATCTGATTGGCGCGACTACTGTTCGGCCGCGCTGTTTTGACGATGACAGGAAGTACCGTGATGAATGTCAGCCAGTTCGTCTCCCGTCGCTCGATAGCCGTGGTCGCCGGCCTGTTTGGCATGGTGTCGCTGGCGATCGGCGCCCATGCCGCGCTGAACAAGCGCGCGCTGGATGCGGCAAAGGCGATCGATTCCGAGCAGGCGGCCGAGGCCGCCGGCAAGCCGTCGCGTCTTGCCCTCGTCATCGGCAATGGCCATTACCCCGATGCTGCCGCCCCCCTGAACCAGCCGATCAATGATGCGCGCGCGCTCACCGCGACGCTGCGCCAGTCCGGCTTCGACGTCGACGTGGTGGAAGACGCCAGCAAGGACGACATGCAGCGCGCCGTCGGCCGGCTCAAGTCCAAGGTCAAGCCTGGGTCCGTGGTGATGCTGTTCTTCGGCGGCTACGGCATCCAGGCCAACCGCGAGACCTACATGATCCCGGTCGACGCGCGGATCTGGAAGGAAGGCGACGTCCGCCGCGAGGGCGTTTCGGTCGAGTCCGTGCTCGATGCCGTCAAGGAGAAGGGCGCGCGCGCCAAGCTGGTCGTGATCGACGCTTCCCGGCGTAATCCTTACGAGCGGCGGTTCCGTTCCTACTCGCATGGCCTGGCGCCGATCGCCGCATCCGACAATGCGCTGGTCCTCACCGCTGCCACGCCCGGCAAGGTCGCCGACGACTCCAAGGGCCAGAACAGCGTGCTGGTTTCCGCACTGCTCGACAATCTGAAGGCGCAGGGCGCCGGCGGCATCGAGGGTGTCTTCAACAAGACCCGCGTCGCCATCTCCCGCGCCTCCGACGGCGCGCAGGTGCCGGCCGTCTCCTCCTCGCTGCTGGACGAGATTCGCATCGGCGGCTAACGCCGATGTCGTCCCTGCGAACGCAGGGACCATACCGCGTGATGTATCGGTCATGGGCGGTGGCCGGGACTCGGCTTAGACAATCAAGTCGCTAAGATCGCGCCATGCCAGATTATCGCGCTCGATCAGCTCGATCTTCCAATCGCGCTTCCAGCGCTTCAACTGCTTTTCGCGTGCGATCGCCTCTTCCGGTCGTTCGTAGGATTCTACATAAACAAGTCGGAAAACGCCGTATTTCCTGACGAATTCTGAGCCCTCGCCGCTGCGATGCTGCTCCATTCGCTTGCGCAGCGAATTCGTCACTCCGATGTAAAGTGTTCCGTGGCGTCGGCTCGCGAGGATGTAGACGTAGTACATGCGCGAAGCATTTGGAACGGGTGTCATTGCGCCACGTTAGGATGTGGTCGCACAATCCGCAATCATTGACGGCTGTGGTTATGGGTCCCTGCTTTCTCAGGGACGACAGCTCACTTCGCTTCCGCCGCCGCTGTCACCGGCCGCACCGGATCGCCTTCGCGCAGCAATGCGCCGGCCCGCGCCACGACGATGTCGCCTTCCTGCAGGCCTTCCTTGATCTCGACCTGGCCCGCCGCCATCAGCCCGGTCTCGACGCGCCGCGTCTCGACGCGGGCGCGGCGGATCACCTGCACCACCGTGCCGGCGCTGCCGTAAAGGATCGCCGTCAGCGGCACGGCGATGCCGCAGCTTTGCCCGGTCTTGATCAGCGCGCGGCCGCTGGAATTGATCAGGAAGCGCCGCGCCGGCGTGATGCCGATGAAGACCTGGCCGAGCTGGCTGTTCGGCTCGATGGTCGGCGCGATGCGGCGCACCCGCGCGTCGACTTCGCCCGCGCCGATGATCTTGATCCGCGCCGGCTGGCCGACCTGCAGTTTCGCGATGTCCTTTACCGGCACCATGCCGACGAGATCGTATTCGCTGCGTGCCACGATGTTGAACAGCGCCTCGCCCTTGGCGCCGACCATGCCGCCGATCTGCGCGTTGGACTGCGAGATCAATCCGGCCACCGGCGCCTGGACCGTGATGCTGCCGCCCTCCGGCGGCGTGATCCGCGCCAGCACCTGGCCCGCGGTCACGTTGTCGCCGGCATCGGCCATGATCTCGGTGACCTTGGCCCCGAGCCGCTCGGGCCGCACCGACGTTTCCTCCCGCGCCAGCACGATGCCGGAGACCTCGACATTGTTGTTGAAGCAGAATTTCGCCGCCTTCAGCACGGTGACCGCCGGCCCCCGCGGCGCGCCTTCGCCGTCCTCGCCCGCAGCAAGCGCCGGCTGTGCGGTGAGCAGCGCCGCCGTGAGCAGCGCCGCCAGCATTGGGGAACGGTCGCGCGTGATGCAATATTTCATCGGCAATCCAACGGGTTTTCCGGCTCCTTCGATATCAGAACGGGGGCTGTCGGCAAAGCGCAGGCCTCGCCCGACAAAACCCTCCAGGATTGGTATTTTGCCGCATCGATTGGTTCGACGGGGGCCCCTACATCCCGAATACCGCCACCGCGCGGATCGGCGAGGCCGTGCCTTCGCGCATCTTCATCGGCAGCCCAATGAACGTGAACGGGCCCTGGCCGAGCAGCGCCTCGAGATTGCACAGGCTCTCGATGTGGGTGATGTCGAGATCGAGACAGGCCTTGTGCACCAGGGAATTGACCTTGCCCTCCGGTCCCGGCCGCATCGAGTCGATGCCGAAATGCACGACGCCCTGCCGCGCCAGCCATTCGGTGGCCGCGACATTGACGCCGGAATTGTCGCTTGCATATTCCTTGCGCGGAAAAGTGCGCGCGTGATGACCGGTGCAGAGCAGGACCGTGCCGGCGTTCGGCACCGGATGGCCGGTCTTCGCCACCGCTGCCTGCAAATCGTCAGGAGTGATTTCCGTCCGCGGCGCGATGTGCGTGAGATCGAGGCAGATGCCGGGCACGATGCACTTCTCCAGCGGATACTCGTTGATGGGAATGCCGCGCGGGCCGAAGTGCCGGGGCGCGTCGATATGGGTTCCCGCATGGTCCGGCATCGAGATGAACATCGA